>JBDTPJ010000009.1:0-50742 GCA_039932755.1 Betaproteobacteria bacterium | reverse complement strand
CGAACACCGGCGCCGTGTCGGCCACCGAGTTGCTGATGACCTGCAGCACCTCGGCAGTGGCGGTCTGCCGCTCCAGCGCTTCCCGGGTCTCGTTGAACATGCGCACGTTCTGGATGGCAATCACCGCCTGGTCGGCAAACGTCCGGAGCAGCGCGATGTCCTTTTCGGTAAACGGGCCGACCTCGCCACGACCGACACTGATGCAGCCGATCCCATTGCCTTCCCATAGCATTGGCGCAACCATCACCGAGCGGACGCCGACCACGCCGTAGCCCTCGCGGCTGCGCGGAGGCACGTTGTCGCTCCTGGACATGTCTGGCACGTGCTGGACCGCGCGCGACTCGATAGCGTTGGCGCTGATTGAAGTTCCCGCGCCCAAGGGACCAATCACGTAATTCTTCATCGTATCGGCTTCGGGCCCAAGGTACGCCGCGCAGCGAATGATGTTGTCGTCGCCCACGACTTCGATGGCGATCACCGTGCCCGCAAACAGGTGTTCGCAGCTGGTCAGGATCTTTTCGAACACAGGTGATGTGTCGGCGATCGAGCTGCTGATCGTGGCGAGGACCTCGCCGGACGCCCGCTGCTGCTCCAGCGCTTCCTTTGTCTCGTTGAACATGCGCACGTTCTCGATCGCGATCACCGCCTGGTCGCGGAAGGATTCGGCGACGGCGATCTCCTTGCTGTTGAAGCCGCCCGCCCGGTTGCGAAAGAGCATCAGCACGCCGATGCAATTCCCGTCACGCAGCAGCGGTACGGCCAGCGACGCGCGGGCGCCGGTCGCGGCTTGGATGGTCTTCTGGCGCTCGGGCAGCTCGACCGCATCCCAGTCGGGGATATGCACCAGCTGCATCGAGACGATCGCCTGCGACGGGAAGTTGGCGGCGGGGTCGATGAGTTGGGGTTCGGTCCACCGTTCGCTCTCGAAGCCTTGGGGCGTGGCGATCGCGCACGGCACGTAGAAGTCACCCTCGACCCTCGAGAACGCAGCGCGATCGCAGGCGAGAAGCTTCACCGCCGTGTCGACAATGGCATTGAACACCGGCTGGGTGTCGGTGGGCGACGCACTGATAACGCGCAGGATATCGGCGCTGGCGGTCTGGTGGCGAAGTGCCTCCTGGGTCTCGTTGAACAGGCGCACGTTTTCGATCGCGATGACGGCCTGGTCGCGGAAGGCCTCGGCCAGCGTGATTTCCTTGTCGCTGAAGCCGCCGACCCGCTTCTTTGCGAAGGCGAGCACGCCGATGCACTCGCCGCCGCGCAGGAGCGGCAGAAGCAGCCCGCCATTGATTCCCATTCTGCCGCGGAGGGAGCGCTCGTGCTCAGGCAGATCGATGACCGACCAATCCGGAAGGTGCAGAGGCCTCTTGTCGACGATGACGCGCGATGGAAAGTTGGCGGCTGGATCCACAGGAATGTCGGCGAATGTCTCGGCCATCGGGCCGTCAGGCGTGGCCGCGGCGGCGTGAGAAATGCGGTTGCCGTCGCGCCGCATCACGAATGTCATGTCGCTCGCCAGCAGCCGCGCGGCAGTGACGACGATCGCGTCGAATACCGGCTGCACATCGGTCGGCGAGCCACTGATCACGCGCAGGATTTCGGCGGTGGCGGTCTGCTGTTCCAGCGCCTCCTTGGTCTCGTTGAACAGGCGCACGTTCTCGATGGCGATCACGGCCTGGTCGGCGAAAGTCTGGAGCAGTTCCACCTGGTGCTTGGGGAACGTGCCGGCCGCGACGCGGGTGACGCTGATCAATCCGATCACCTCACCTTCGCGCACCAGCGGCACGACCAGGTTGGCGCGGAAGCCACGCGCGCGCGCCATCGCTTTCCCTTCCGTCGGCAATTTGGGATCGGTTTGGGCATCCTCGACTTGGACCGGCAGGGCTGTGCGCAGTGGTTGCAGGATGAAGGAGTCGCTGATGACCAACGGGAAATAATCATGCAATGCCCGCGTGCCGGCCTCGTCGGTGGCGGTAAAGGCCGCCAGGTGCAGCGAGTCCCCGACAACGCGCAACAGTGTGGCCGAGTAACCGCCTACCAACTGCTTGGCGCTTTCGACGATGGAGTCGAGCACTGGCTGCACGTCGCCGGGTGAGCCGGCAATGACCTTGAGTACCTCGGCGGTTGCCGTCTGCCGCTCCAGGGCTTCCTTGGTCTCGTTGAACATCCGGGTGTTCTCGATCGCGATCAACGCCTGATCGCCAAACGAATTCGCGAGCGCGATTTCTGCCTCGGTGAAGGCACCCGCCTTGAGGCGTCCGAGCGCCAGCACGCCGATGCACTCGTCGTTGCGCAAGAGCGGCATGTGAAGCGAGGACTTTACGCCGAGCGTCTCATAGACGCGCCGCTGTTTCTCGGGAAGCTCGACGGCCGACCAATCCGGTATGTGCAGGAGGCTCCTGGACACTATCGCCTGCGACGGAAAGTCGGCGTCGGGGTCGACGGGTGTATCGGTTTCCCTCATCTTCATCGGCGTGCCGTCCCTGTACACGCCCACGACCGCCGCATACGTCTTCCCGTCGCAACGCAGGAAGCCCGCGCTATCGCAGTCAAGGAGCCGCACCGCCGTATGCACGATCGCGTCGAACACCGGACGCACGTCGGTCGGCGATTGACTGATGGCCTTCAGGATGTCGGCTGTCGCGGTCTGCCGCTCCAGTGCCTCGGAAATCCGCGCATTGCTCGTCTGCACTTCGTCGAAGAGCCGCGCATTCTCGAGCGCGACGCTCATGCTACCGGCGAGCGTCTGAAAAAGACGCACATCGGCGTCGGAAAACGCGTGCTCACGCTCGAAGTCGGCTAGCTGCAGAATGCCCTTGGCCTGGTCGCCCGTGACCAGCGGTACCATGACCTGCGATTTGGGAAGGGCGTGCCCCTCGACCAGCGAATACGAGCCGTACTTTTGCGCTTCCTGCTCCAGGTTCTCGTTGATCACCAGCGTCTCGCGCGTGCGCATCACGTGGACGCCGAACCCCACGTCGCCGAGCGGGTCGGGTGCGTGCTGGCGATTGCTTCCACCGTAGTACAAATAGGGATAGTGCATGAGGTCAGTGCGCGCGTCGTAAACCCGGATGCTGAGAAAGGACCCGCGAAACACCTCGCGGATCTTGTCGCCGACCGCCTCGTAGACTCCCTGCATGTTGAGTTCGCCCGCAAGTGCCCTCTGCACGCTGTTGACGATGGCGAGCTCGGCGGCCCGTTGCTGGCTTTCGGTGAACAGGCGCTGGGTTTCCGCGAACAGGCGGGCATTTTCCAGCGCGTTCCCTAAGGAACTGGCGATCGTGGTCAGCAGGCGGATTTCGGATGGGCCGTACGCGTTCTCGCGCTCGTGGTTGGCACTGCCCAAAATGCCGACGACACGATCGTTGGAAATGATGGGAACGTAGGCGGAGGACTGGCTGGGATCCACGCCGTCGAGCTGCGGGGCGTTGAGCCCTGGCCTTGCCCGCTTCGCGCGCGTGTTGAAGACCACGGGCTTCCGGGTCCGGACCATTTCTTCCAGAATGCCGCCCTTGGTCGGCGGATGCGGGGGAGGGCTGATCCGCTTCCCGTTGTCGAGTTCGTAGAGATAGTGGACGAGGTTGGTCTGCGCGTCATGCCATCTAATCATGACATCGGGTCCGCAAAAGACCTTGCGCAACTTGTCGCCTACCAGGTCAACAATGGCCCGGAAATCCAGCCTGGACGCAACGCCATGCTGGATCGTATGGATGAGTTCCAGCTCGTTATTGCGTTCCCGTAACTGGATGGTCCGCTCCCCAACCTTTTGTTCCAGTCCCTGCGCCCATTGCGCGTTGTCCAGCGCCACGGCCGCCTGCGCGGCCAGCAGCGCGATCAGGTCGCGGTCGGTGTCGTGAAAGCGACCAAATGCGCCGTCAATGTCGGCGTAGAGGTATCCCAGCAGCTTGTTCTGCGCGATCAGTGGCGCGACGAGTGATGAGCGCTGGTCGAGCATGTCCGCGCCTTCGGGCAGATGACGCATGCTCGCCGTGCGGGTGTGGCGCGCCTCGTCGAGCCAGGAGGTGACGGCAAGCAACAGGGCAGGTGTGTCTTCGCCTACCGGCATGAGCGAGCCTGCAACCCGTGGGCCGTCTGCGCCCTCCAGCACAAGCAGCACGCGCTCGGCACCGCTCAATTCGGTGACTTCGTCGACCAGGAATTCGTGCAGGTCTTCCGCGCTGCGCAATTCGTTAAGGCGCATGCCGGTATCGACCAGGCGCTCGAAGGGCGCGCGCAAGTCGGCGGCTCCGGCAAGATGCGCTGAACGCCGCTTGGCGGGAAGCTTGCGCTGGCGGGCGTGCGCGATCCAGGCGCGAACGATGGCGCGGTGCGAGCCGTGCTTGTTGAGATAACTGCGGCGCAGGCCTTCGTCGCTCAAGCTGGCAATGCCATCGAACAGATAGTCGTAGGCAACTTCGAGTGCGCGGTCGGCGGCGACCAGGTCACCGTTGGCGACCAAGGCCCGGTGGTGCCACCACCAGACCTGCGCGGCCGACACGCCGGCACCGATGGCGCTGCGTTGACGGGCACGGTGCAAATCGGTGGCCCGCCGCGAAACTTCCCGTGCTGCGACAGCGTTGCCCAAGGCCAGTTGAGCTTCGCACAGCAGGGTGAGGACCGGGATGAGCAAGCCGGTGTCCGGCCGGTCCTGCATCTGCCCGACTGCGTCTTCGAGAAGCGGTATCGCCGCCAGCGCGTTGCCGGCAGCCAACTCCGTCGAGCCATAGTTCCACGGTGCGGTTTCGCGGAAGACAGGAGCTGAAACGGCAGGCAGCAATTTGGCAATCTCGGCGCAATATTTGCGCGCGTCATCGATCTGGCCCATCAATATTGCATTGCCCTGCAGAATCGTGAAGCCATTGAAGACGGCATCAACGTCATGCATTCGGCTGCGCATTTCCAAGGTCCGTAGAATTACCCGGTTCGAATGCCGATAGAGGCCGAGCGCCCGATAAGTGAGACTCAAATTGTTGTAGATCGCGGCTTGTCCCGATGCGTCGCCTGCAACCTTGAATGCTGCCAATGCCTGGTGCAGGCCGCGCAACCTGACGGCCAGGTCCTGATGCTCCCGGTAGCGGATGTTGAGTGCCGCGGCCTCGCCATAGCGGTCGCCAGATTGTCGGGCGAGTGTCAGCGCGCTGTCTGCCGCAAGTTCGCTTCGGTCCGAGTGTCCCAAGTCGTCCTGCGCGCCGGCCGCGACCCACATCGAGCGGCCACGATGGACCACATCGCCAAGTAACTCGAACATGCGCGCGGCTGCGTCGGCGTTGTGCAGGGCAAGCTCGGCGTCATCCGCCCTCATCTGCGTTTCGGCGAGGCGTAGGAGGCACAGGCCAACCAGAGACTTGCGACGGCTGCGCCTTGCTGCCGCCAAGGCACGGGTACCGCTGTCCACCGCCTCCTGAAGCCTACCCGAACGGGTATTCAGCAGCGATTGGTGAAACTCTGCCACGGCCAGGAAATCCGAACGCGGGTGGCGCTTGGCAATGCCTCCCATGCGCGACACGTCCTTCGCCGCGCGCTTTGCTTCTGCCAGCGCAAGCAGGCTCCCGACGCGCAGGCCAAGCAGCGTGAGGGACGTGGAATCGTCGACACCCGGCACCGCCAATGCAGATGAAAGGATTTCGATGGCCGACTCGTGCTGCCCGGCCCATGCCAGTTCGCGGGCACGTCTCAGCGTTTCCGGGACCGGCGGCGGGACCTTTCCGGCACGCTTCGCGGGCGCAGACCCGCGTGGTTTCGGCTTCTTGGCGACCATCGGCGCAGTATAAGGGCGTCAGGCCTTGCGCAGCAGCAGGCCCTTGAGGTAATCGCCTTCCGGAAAATTGAGTGCCACCGGGTGGTCGGCGCTGGCCGTGAGGTGCGCAATGATCTGCGCGTCGGCCTGCGCATCCAGTGCCGCTCCCGCCACGATTTTCTGGAACAGGTCGGGGGAAATGCCGCCCGAGCAGGAAAACGTGGCGAGTAATCCCCCTGGGGTCAGCAACTTGAAGGCGAGCAGGTTGATGTCCTTGTAGGCGCGCGCTGCGCGCTCGGCGTGGGCGGCGGTCGGCGCGAATTTCGGCGGGTCGAGGATGATCATGTCGAACGTGGCACCGGCATCACGCATGTGGCGCAATTCCATGAAGACGTCGGCTTCGGTCCATGTCGCGCGGGCGGCGTCGAGCCCGCCGTTGCGGGCAAGGTTGCGTCGCCCCATCTGCAATGCGTCGTCCGAACTGTCGATGGACAGTACCGACGTGGCGCCACCGGCCAATGCCGCCAGGGAAAATCCACCTGTGTAGCAGAAGGCATTGAGCACGCGCCGGTCTTTCGCGTACTTGCCTATCGTCCTGCGGTTGTCGCGCTGGTCGAGATAGAAACCCGTCTTCTGTCCCACCGCGACGTCGACCCCGTAGACGAGACCATCCTCGACGATGCCGATGTCGTTCGGCAACTCTCCCACGATTGCGCCAACCCTCGCCGGCAGTCCTTCGAGCGCACGCACTTCCGCATCGGAACGTTCGAACACGCATTGCGCACCGGTGGCCTCGACCAACGCGGCAGCGAGAACATCGCGCCAGCGCTCTGCACCTGCGGACGAGCACTGCAGCACGATCACGTCGCCATAACGGTCGGCGATGACGCCGGGCAATCCATCGGACTCGCCATGCACGATCCGCGCCGCTGTATGCGAGGCGTTGAGCAGCGATGCGCGGGTCGCGGCGGCACGCGATACGCGCCGCGCGATGAACGCAGCATCGACGATGTCCTCCTGATCAAACGACCAGACGCGCGCACGAATCTGCGAGGAGGGCGAGTAGGCTGCGCGGGCAAGGAAGACGCCATCCGCTGCAACGACGGTGACAGTGTCGCCCATTCCGGGATTGTCTTCGACGCGCTCGACGGCGCCCGAAAAAATCCACGGGTGGCGCAAGCGCAGGGATTTCTCGCGGCCGGGCGCCAGCACCAGCGCCGGACCGATGCTCTGGCCGGCGCTGTTGTTTCGCTCCACGGTCCGCACCTCGCGCGGAGCGCGGTGCAACTTGCGACGATCGATGGCCGGAGCAGCCCGCACCATCAATAAATCTCAGCCGAGGTTCACGCCGACCAGGCGACCAATGGCGAAGGTGACGCCACCGGCCAGCGCGCCGAGCGCGAGCGTGCGCAATCCGGACAGCCACGCACTGCGCCCGGTGAATAGTGACAGCACGGCGCCAACGCCGAAAAGGGCGAGCGCCGTGACCCCGATCGCTATTCCCAATGCGCCAGAACCGGTAGCGACGAAGAATGGGGCCAGCGGAACGGCCGCGCCCACCGCAAACGCGGCGAACGAACTCGCCGCGGCGCCCAGAGGCGACCCCAGTTCGCCGGGATTGAGGCCCAGTTCCTCACGCGCGAGCGTGTCGAGCGCGTGCTCGGGATCGCTGACCAGTTTATTAGCCAGCTTCTCCGCATCGCGTTGCGGCAGCCCCTTGGCGACATAAATGAGCGCCAGCTCCTGCGCTTCTGCCTCGGGATATTCCTCCAGTTCGTCACGCTCCAGCGCGATCTGGTATTCGTACAACTCGCGCTGCGAGCGGACCGAAACGTACTCGCCGGCGGCCATTGCGAAGGCGCCGGCCGCGAGTCCGGCCACGCCCGACAGCAGCACCACATGCGGATCGGGATTGGCACCGGATACGCCGAGGATCAGGCTGGCGTTCGACACCAGGCCGTCGCTTACGCCGAACACGGCCGCACGCAGATTGCCGCCGCCGCCCAAATTGCGGTGCCGGTGCTCGATGCCGCTGCCAGCGGTCGGCGTGGCATGTCCGCCTTCGTCGCCGATGGAATTTCCGTAGATGGCCATGCCGCGCACCTTCATGGCGGCGAGCACGGCGCGCAGACGGCGCGGACCCAGCCATTCCACCAATTTTGCGACGAGCTTGGCGCGGCCGTCCGGCACATAGGGCCCGGGAGCGGGGTGGCCGCGCGCCGTCAGCTGGGCACGCCAGATCGCGGCCTGTGCTTCAGCCTCTACTGCCAGTCGCGCAAACAACGCAGCACGCGGCGTCCCGGCCTCGGCCTGCGCGCACGCACGATAGAGATAGGCGGAGCGTTGTTCCTCGCCCCAGCTTTCGAGTGGATTCATTGCGCTTGGGTCGGCTGGCCCGCTGTGAGCACTGCGTCGATCCGTGCCATGACTTCCGGTGTCAGCTTCGCCACGACATCCAGCGCCTTCATGTTTTCCTCGACCTGCGCCGGGCGGCTGGCACCCGTGATCACGGTGGAGACACGGGGATTCTTGAGGCACCACGCCAGCGCCATCTGCGCCAGCGTGCAACCCAAGTCCTTCGCGATCGACGCGAGATACCTGACCACTGCGGTCTTCGCCGGATCGACGATGCTCTCGGCCAGCCACTCGTAACCCTTGAGGCTGGCCCGCGAATCCTTGGGAATGCCTTCGCTGTACTTGCCGGTGAGCAGGCCTGAGGCGAGAGGACTCCAGATCGTCGTACCGATACCCAGGTCATCGTAGAGGCGCGCATATTCGTGTTCGACGCGCTCGCGATGGAACAGGTTGTACTGCGGCTGTTCCATGACCGGTTTATGCCAGCCATGGCGGTCCGTCATGTGCCAGGCGGCGGCGATTTCGGCGGCGCTCCACTCGGACGTTCCCCAGTAAAGAGCCTTGCCCGAAGCCACGATATCGGACATGGCGCGCACGGTTTCCTCGAGCGGTGTTTCCGGATCGGGACGGTGACAATAGACGAGGTCCACATAGTCGAGCTGAAGTCTTTCCAGCGATCCGTCGATCGCCTGCATCAGGTACTTGCGGTTCAGCGTGTTGCGCTCGTTGGGGCCGTCGTGCAGGCCCCAGTAGAACTTGGTCGAAACGATATAGGACGATCGGCGCCAGCCCGCCTGCTTGAACACTTCGCCCATGATGGTCTCGGACTTGCCCTTGGCGTAGACCTCGGCGTTGTCGAAGAAATTGACGCCCGCCGCGTAGGCCGCAGCCATGCATTGATGGGCAACGTCGCTGCCCATCTGATTGCCGTAGGTTACCCAGGAACCGAACGAGAGTTCGCTGACCTTGAGCCCTGAGCGTCCGAGCCTGCGATATTTCATAGCCGTCATGGGAATGGGTAATTGTGTGCGAATGTACGATGCGGACCGAAAATCGGCACGCGCGCTAGAATCCGTGCGTCGCCATTCTAACTTAAGGTCCTGCCCATGCCCGCCCGCCGCGTTGTCCGCGCCAGCGCATTGCCGCCCCTGGACGTCGAAGCTCTGTGGCAGATCAAACGCATTGGAAACCCCACGTTGTCGCCGGACGGGCGCCTCGCCTGTGCTCCCGTGACGTCGTTTGCCATGGACACCAACGAAGGCCGAACAGAACTGTGGCTGTTTCCATCGGGACTGGGCGCGCGAAGCGCGGCCCAGGGCAAATCGGCCGTTGCATTGGATGCGGTAAAAACGGGACGGGCACGCCGCCTCACCGCAGGCGATAAGGACAGCGAGCCGTGCTGGTCTCCCGATGGCAGGTGGATCGCCTTCACCGCCAAGCGCAAGGATGACAAGGAGCCGCAGGTTTACCGGATCGCCCCGGATGGAGGCGAAGCCGAACGCGTGACCAGGATAGCTACCGGGGCGGCGTCCCTGAAATGGTTCCCTGACAGCCGGCGCATCGCGTTCGTGTCCTGGGTGTGGCCCGACCTGAAATCGGACGCGGCGCAGGGGAAGCGACTTAAGGAGCGCCTCGAATCCAAGGTGAAGGTGCACGTAACCGAGCGCGTCGCTACGCGCTATTGGGACCACTGGATCACCGACGGCCGTGAACCGCATGTGTTTGCCTGCGACGTGAGTACCGGGCGCAGCGACGATCTGCTGGCCGGGCTAAAGCTGGCGCTTCCGCCGTGGGATCTCTCGGCGGAAGACTTCGACATTGCGCCGGACGGCAAGGAACTCGCACTGACCGCCGACCTGGGGCCGGAGCCTGACTTCATGACCCAGCGCGATATCGTTACCGTCGATCTCGCGACGCGCCGCAAGCACGTCATCACGGCGACGTCCGGCACCGACGACTCAGCCCCCGCCTATTCTCCTGACGGCAAGTGGCTCGTCCACACGTCCTGCGATACCGACCGCGCCTACAACGACCAGGGGCATCTGACACTCACGAAGCGCCGCGGCGGCGCCTTTCGTGCGCTCGCGCCAAAATTCGACCGTGCCGCCGCCCACGTGCAATGGACGCCCGATTCCAGCGCACTGCTATTTGTCGCGGAGGATCGCGGCAGGGTCGGCCTCTACCGCTTGCCGCTTGCCGCGGATCGGCCTGATTTGCTCGTCGCGGGCGGCGTCATATCCGGATTCGCGCGCTCCCGCGATGGCGACGTGCTGGCGTTCACGCGCGCCGCGACCACCCATCCGCCGCAATTGTTCTCGGCCCGTGGCGACGGAACCGCGGAACGGGCCATCGAGTCCTTGAACCGCACCCTGCTGGCGCGCCACGCAACAGGCGAAGTGCGCGAATTCACCGTCAAAGGTTGGCACGGCGAACCGGTGCAGGCGTGGGTCATCTACCCGCCGAATTTCGATCCGAAGAAGAAGTGGCCCTTGCTCCATTCGATCCACGGCGGGCCGCACGCGGCGCATCAGGATGGCTGGCATTTCCGCTGGAACACGCAGGTATTCGCCGGCCGCGGTTATGTGGTCGTCTGCGTCAATTACCACGGGTCGTCGGGCTTCGGTCAGAAGTTCCTCGAGACTATCGTCACGCGCTTCGGCGAAAAGGAATATGCCGACACGGAAGCCGCGACCGACTACATGCTGAAGCAGGGCTACATCGACCGCTCGCGGATGGTGGCCACGGGTGGTAGTTACGGTGGCTATATGGTGGCATTCATGAACGGTCACACTGACCGGTACAAGGCATATGTTTGTCACGCGGGATGCTACGACTGGGTCAGCATGATGGCCACCGACGCGTACAAGTTCTTCTCCAAGGAACTGGGTGCGTTCCATTGGGACAATGCCGCCCAGGTGATGCGCCAGTCGCCGCACCACTATGTTGGTGCGGCCAAGACACCCACGCTGGTGATCCACGGCGAACAGGATTACCGGGTGCCGGCAACGCAGGCCCTGCAGTACTACAACACGCTCAAGGCGAAGGACGTGCCGACGCGCCTGGTCTGGTTCCCGGACGAAAATCACTGGATCCTCAAGCCGCAGAATTCAAGGCTCTGGTACGGTGAATTTTTCGCCTGGGTGGAAAAGTACGCCAAGAGCGGGAGTGCGCGCGGGACGTCGCGGTAGTCCCGCGAGGTCGTAGGAGTGCGCCTGCAACAGGTCAGGCACTTGAAACGGTCACAACCGGCCACAGATTGGCATGGCGAGCGGTGGAATGCCTTGCGCCCGTAGCAACGCGGGCCCAATGGATTTGCCGCGGAACCATTCTCACTCCAGACAGGAAGGCTCAATCCATGCACACCGTACAACTGCTTGATCCGTTCGCGGGCGTAGGCTTCGACGAACTTTTTCGTGGCCATTTCAAGCCCGTTCGCGCGGCCCGTCGTATTGCCGCTGCCATCAAGGTCGACGTGGCCGAAAGCAACGACGGCTACACGGTCCAGGCGGAAATTCCTGGCGTGAGCCGTGACGATATTCAAGTGACGATCGAGGGCAACCAGGTCACTATCGCCGCCGAAGTGAGGAAATCCGCACCGGAAAAAAGCTCGGACGCGCCGGAATCCGACGCCAAGTCCAGCGACCGCGTGTTGCGTAGCGAGCGATATTTCGGCGCCGTGCACCGCAGTTTCGTACTTCCGGTAGAACTGGACGAAGCGGCCAGCGTGGCCAAATATGAAAACGGCGTGCTGGAGTTGAAGCTCGCGAAAAAGCCGGCCCTGGCGGGACGCAAGCTGACGATTCAGTAAAATCAGTGGTAACGACCGAAGCTTGGCGCGAAGTAAGTACCTTCGGCACGGCATCGGGCAGCGTGCGCGGCGGAACGCATCCGCTGCGCGCGCTCGCCATCGTGATTCCTTGAACGCAGCTTAGCGCACGCGCTTGGCCGGAAATTCTTCCTCGATGTTGTCGCGGAAGTAACTCCACGGCGACGATGCCCCGGAAAAGCGCCGCCAGACCTCGGGCGTCACGCCGCGATATTCGAAAGTGCCGCCGGTCAATTCGACGACGAGTGTCTGTTCCCTCTGGTCGTAACCGGCTGCTCGCAGGCTGCCCCCGGTGAGTCTTTTCATTTCCATCGTGTTCGTTTTCGGTCGTCGTTGCGAAAAATGAGGCGCGAGCGTTTGCGCGTGGAGCGCTGCCCCTGGATGCTACGATTATAGCCATCCCGCGCCATCCTCCCGGAGTTGTCCCTTGTCCACGCCGTTGCCGATCCGCGCCTTGCGCACCGTTGCATTGACAGTTGTGCTCGCTGCGCAGGGATTGCCGGTTGCCCACGCTGCGGACAAGGACAGAACACTGCATGTAGCCCAGACGATCGCGGAAACAAGCTTCGACCCGGCCTTCGCCTCGGATGCCGCTTCCGACGATGTCATTGCCTGCATCCATGAGGCAATGCTCGACTACGACTACCTTGTGCGACCGGTGAAACTGGTTGCGCGCACGCTGGAGGCGCTGCCGCTGGTGGAGGAGGGTGGCAAGGTCTACACGATGAAGGTGAAGAAGGGAATTTTCTTCACGCCCGACCCCGCGTTCAAGGGGAAGCCGCGCGAACTGACCGCGGCCGATCACGCCTATGGCTTGAAGCGCATCCTGGACCCGAAAGTGCAATCGCCCTGGTTATGGATGCTTGAAGGCAAGATCGTCGGTGCCGACGACGTACGTGACAAGGCAATCAAGTCCGGCAAATTTGATTACGACGCGCCGATGGCAGGAATCACCATCGTCGATCGCTATACGCTCAAGATCCGCCTCAACGTGGCTGACTTGCGTTTCCTGTACGTACTCGCTGTCCCCAATACCGCAGCCATGGCGCGTGAAGTCGTGGAGGCCTATGGCGCCGACATAGGCGCGCATCCGGTCGGTACCGGACCGTTCATGCTTGGGCAGTACAAGCGCAGTTCACGCATCGAGCTGGTAGCCAATCCCGGCTACCGTGAGGTCACCTACGCGCCGACTGGCCCCATTCCCCCGACTTCCGAGGCGGCGGCCGCGGCACTCAAGGGCAAGCGCCTGCCGCGGCTGGCCCGCATCGACATCAATATCATCGAGGAAGGGCAGGGACGCTGGCTCGCCTTCCTCAATCGCGAAGTCGACTATCTGGCAATTCTTCCGGTCAATCTCATCGACCAGGCGCTGATCAACGGCAGGCTCAAACCCGATCTTGCGGCAAAAGGCATCGTGCACCAAGTGCTGGTGCGTCCGAGCGTCGTATTCACCTATTTCAACATGGAGGACCCGGTGGTCGGCGGCTACGAGCCTGCGCGCATCGCATTGCGCCGCGCGATCGGCATGGCCTACAACAACGACGAAGCGATACGGGTGCTGTACGCCGGTCGTGCACTACCGGCCAACGGGCCCATACCGCCGGACATTGCCGGCTATAACCCCAAACTCAAGACCAATGCGCAAATTTTCGATCCTGCCGCGTCGCGCGCGCTTCTGGACAAGTTCGGCTACAAGGATCGCGATGGCGACGGTTTCCGCGAGACGCCGGAGGGCAAGCCGCTCACCATCGAGCGCTGGTCGCCACCCACGTCGGTGGCGCGCGAACGCGACGAGCTGTGGAAGAAAAACCTGGACGTGATCGGCATTCGCGTCACGTTCAAGTACGACAAACTGCCCGAACTGCGCAAAATGGGACGCCAGGGCAGGCTCCCGGTGCGTGACGACGGGTGGAACGCCGACTATCCGGATGCCGAAAATTTCATGCAGCTGCTCTATGGTCCGAGCGTCGGGCAGGCCAACTATTCGCGCTTCAACCTGCCCGAATTCAACAAGCTCTTTGACGATGCGCGAAGACTTCCCGATTCCCCGGAGAGAACCCGCCTGTTCGACCGGATGACGGAACTGGTGGTCGCCTATTCACCTTGGCGCGTGCGCGTCAACGACATCGAGGACACGCTGGCGCACGCCTGGGTTCGCAGCTACGTGCCGCATCCGATGCGCAGCGTAGGCTGGATGTACATGGATGTCGACGAGGAAATGCGCGCGCGGGTAAGGTGACCACCAGCGCATGCTTCACAGTCTGGATTTTCCCCCCAGGTACTTGACCATCGCGGCATCGTCCTCGTCGCCGTAGCCGGCATCGACCATGTCCTGGAACGCGGCGCGCGCCGCATTGGCGAACGGCGCATCGGTGCCCAGACGCGCCGCAAACTCTGTGGCGATGCCGACATCCTTGGCCAGGATCCTGGCGGCGGCCCGTGGGGCGAAGTCACCCGCCAGCGCGCGTGGCATTCGATCCGCGAACATCCAGCTGGCGCCGGAACTCGCGTTGATCACGTCCACGACGCGCAGCGGATCGAGGCCCGCCCGCGTCGCCAACGCCATCGCCTCGGCGCCCGCCGCAAGATTCACCGCCGCGAGCAGGTTGTTGACGATCTTGAACTTGGCCGCATCGCCGACGTTGTTTCCAACATTGAATACGCGACCGGCAATGGCCGCAAACATCGGTGCACATCGCGCGAGCGTGGCGGGATCCCCGGCGACCATCATGGTCATGGTGCCATCCTCGGCGCGCTTGGGTCCGCCGGAAACGGGCGCATCGACGAGCGTGACACCCTCCACGGCAAGGCGCATGGCCAGGGCGCTGGTGTAATCCGGTGCCACGGTGGATGACAGGACGACGGTTGTCGCGCGTTGCGCCACGCTGGTCAGACCGCGCCCGCCAAAAAGGACCTCGTCGACCTGACCGGCGTCAACCACCAGCACAACGACAATGTCGCAGTTGCGTGCTAGCGCCGCGGCGCTTTCGTGGCAGGCTGCCCCTAAGCGCGTGGCCTCCCGCTGCGCTTCCTGCCGGATGTCGCGGGCGTGCGTGGAATAGCCGTGGCGCAGGAGACTGGCCACCACGCCCATGCCCATCGCGCCGGTGCCGATGACGCCGACTGCCGGCTTTGCCTCGGACATCTGCGCCACGACAGCCGACGTTCCGCTATTTGGCCGCGGGCATGATGGCGTAGGGCTCGCAGTCCTTGAGCGGCGTCACCACGCCGTCGCGAATGAGCTGCAACTCGGTGCCCTTGCCGCGCAGTTCGATCGTGCCGTTGCTGTAGCGCACGCCGGACGTCGAAGGCAGCTGGTAAAGCGTCACGCGCTGCATCTCCGGCAAAAGCATGCGGGCTTCGCCGTCGCCAAAGCGGACCACGTAGCGCTCCCCGTTGAAGGAGCATGCAAAGGTGCTCTTCGCGATTTCCTCTTCTTTTTTCTTGATCGGATTCTCGCAGGCGACAACGGCCAGGGCGGCGAGCAGGACCCATGCGGTGCGCGCAAATCGGTGCGGGGATTTCATGTGCGGATTCCGTCGGATCGATGTCCGCGAGAATAGCACCGCGCGCGGGCGCACGTCATGCCCGGCGCGGTTCCGCGCCGGGAACCTGCTAGCACTCGGCGACGTTGATCGCGACTTGGCCCACCGACGCCGTCTTGTAGCGCCCGGCCATGGCCCTGCCACGTTCCACTGCGGATCGCGCCACGCGGTCGAGTCCCTGCGTCGGTTCGGGCATCCTGAGGGCGTTGACTGCGGCCGTGTAGGCAAGCGTTGCGGCCTTGGCATTGCGTGCAATGCAGGGGTCCTGCACACGGCCGCCAGCCGGATCGCAGGTGAGTCCCAAGTGCGACTCCAATGCGCGCTCGGCTGCGTGCAGGATCTGCGCGTTGCTGCCCTTGTTGACTGCGACAAAACCGGCAGCGGCCATTGCACTTGCCACGCCGACTTCACCCTGGCAGCCGACGTCTCTGACCCCGAGCGTACGCAACAGTTGTCCCACCGCCGCAGCCGTCAGCAGGAAGTCAAGCGTGCCGGACTCGGCCTCGATGGGACCGCTGTCGCGCCAAATCTGCAACAGCGCGACCACCGGTCCCGCTGCGCCATTCGAGGGCGCTGCCGCGACCCGGCCACCGGCAGCATTCTCCTCAGCCGCCGCCATGGCGTAGGTGGCGCAGCGCTGCTCCGTTGTGAAGGATGTAGTGACCATGGTATCCGCGAGGACGGGTGCCTCGCGGCGCATGCCGCCGGGGAGCGTGCCGTGGGTTGAGAGTCCACGCTGCAGCGCGGCCAGCATCGCGTGCGCAACCCGCAGGAGCCCGCTTCGGACCTCCGCTGGACTGCGCAGCGCGCATTCGTTGGCCAGCGCGATATCCGGAATTTTCTTGCCGCGAAGGATGCAGAGCTGCAGCATCGATTCCGAGGATTCGACAATGTACGGGACGCGCTGTTGGGTCTCGGCATCACCTTCGGCCAGGATGGCGCCGTTGCCGGTGGAGTAGTACATCCTCGTTGCGACCGCTTCACCGCCGGCATCGCGCGCGATGAAGCGAATGGCATTGCCATCGAAGGCGACCGAGCTTTTGACGGCGTACCGAAGATCCCGCTCGGGCCGATGGCTGACCGGATGCCGTCCACCGAGAAGCAGGCTGCCTTCCAGGACCGCTTTGGCGGACGCGGCGGCGTAGGTCGTGGCATCGCAGCGTTCCGGGAGTTCGCCGCAGAGGCCGGCCACGATGGCGCCGTCCGTGGACTGCTCGCGCATCGCGAGGGCCGCGCCGCCAAAGACTTCCGCCTCCACTCGTGTGGTCACGGCGAAAAGGCCATCCGCGGCGAGGTCATGCACGAAACGTAGCGCCGCGCGCTGCGGACCGACCGTTCCGGACGACGAAGGTCCGGGCCCGATTCGGAACAAGTCGAATGCGCTCAAGTACATGCGCCAATCCCCCAGAAGCCGGAACGACCCGCGCCGGTGAACATTCTGGCGCTTGTTATTGAGCAGTGAGTATGTGCGGGTTGGGGAATTCCGGACAACCTGACCCGAAGATCGGTTGTTCCCGGCCGCCAGGCGGCGGGCGGGGATCAGGATGCCCGTGCAGGCGTGGGGACCGGCGCCGGGAAACGCTGGCTTCCCGGGTAGGACAGCACTTCCGCTTGCTCGCCGCTGGCGATCTCGCGCTGGACACCCTGCCACCATGACGCGTCGAGCAGGTCACGATGGAATGCGATGAATGCCTCACGCACGCGCACATCGGTAAGCAGGAACGTGGCGAATTCCTCGGGAAACACGTCCAGCGGACCTACCGGGTACCAGACGTCGCTCGACATTTCGTCGTGTCCCGGCGGCGGCGAGGGGATCTTCCGGAATTTACAGTCGGCAAGATATTCGATCTCGTCATAGTCGTAGAAGACCACGCGACCATAGCGCGTCACGCCGAAATTCTTGAACAGGAGATCGCCGGCGAAGATGTTGATGGTTGCCAGTTCGCGGATCGCATCGCCGTACCCGCGCACGGCGTGGATGCGCTGTGCGTCGTCGGCCCCTTCGAGATACAGGTTGAGAGGCGTCATCCTTCGTTCGATGTAGAGATGGCGCAACACGATGCGGTCGTCCTCTTCGTCCACTTGCGACGGCGCCACGTCCTTCAATTCCGCCAGGAGTTCCGGCGAAAACCGGTCGCGCGGAAACGCAACATCCGAATATTCGAGAATGTCCGTCATCCGGCCCGCGCGATCATGATGCTTGACCAGCGCGTACTTGCGCATGACCTTGGCACGGTCGGTGTCCTTGGAAACTGCAATCCGGTCCTTGATCACCTTGAACACATAGGGATAGGACGGCAACGTGAACACGCTCATCACCAGGCCCTTGATGCCCGGCGCGATGATGAACCGATCGCGTGAGTGCGCAAGATGGTGCAGGAAATCCCGATAGAACAGATTCTTGCCGGCCTTCTGCAGCCCGACCATTGTGTACAGCTCGGCGGCCGTCTTGTCCTGCAGGATGCCGCGCAGGAACGCTATGTACGCGGACGGTACCTCCATATCGACCAGGAAATACGAACGGTTGGCCGAGAACAGCAGGGCCAGTTCGACATCGTCAAGGAGCAACGCATCGATGTAGAGCGGGCCGCCTGGCGCGTGCTTCAACGCCACCGCGAATGGGTAGAAGTGGATGCCGTTGACGATGCGGCCGACCATGTAGGCGGTCTGGTCACGGAAGAACAGCGTGGACAGCACCTGGACCTGGTGATTGGCCTCGGGCCGGAAGGGTCGGGGCACGCGCTTCCTGAAGGCAGCCAGGACATTGCGCATGTCGTTGCCGAAGTCCGCGAAGCGTTGCTCCAGCCGGAAGTCGAGGACGATGTCGATCAGCGCGTGGCGCAGGCCTTTTTCCAACGGATAGTAACTGCGGTAGGTGGGCGGGTCGGCTTCGATGTGCTCGGTGGAAATGGCCGGCCGCACGAACAGGAACCGGTTGTGGAAGTAGGCCCGGTGCAGGATCTTGCAGGACACGGAATTGAAGAACGTTTCCGCAAGTTCTGGTTGCTTGTGGTCGATCAGCATCCCGATGTAGTGGAGCTTGGTGCTCTCCCACAGGGCGTCGGCGCCACCTCCATCCAAACCCGCCGTGCGGAATTCGTTGCGGATTCGCGCCACGGTTTCCAGGACGCGCTTGTCGTAGAAGTCGATGCGGTCGCGGGCCACGTGTCGGATCGCGCGCCAATTGGCGGTTTCGAAATGATGCTTGGCCGCACGTGCGCAATCGCGGAACAACGCGTAGTGACGATCGAAGCCTTCACGCAGCGCCACCGCGATGGCCCGCGCGGTGTCGTCGGCAACGCCGGTCGGGACCGCCGCAAGATGCGCCGGCGCGCGCGCAGGAGTCACCACGCGGACCGCGCGGGCAGCGGCGTCGGCATCAGCTCAACTCAATTGCCGCCTGGGCAAATATCGTCTTTCCAACGCGTTGGACGACTCGCTTGCGCACTCATGTGATCACTCACTTGGCAGACGACTTGGCACCCGGGTCCGGCGATTCGGCGTCCCGTTGCTCTTCCTGGAGTACCTTGAGACCCGCGTTGTAGTCTTCGATGGTGCTGTTCGCGAGCTTGATCTTGGCGTCGATCTGCGCACGCAGGTCGACCACCTGAGCTTTCACACAATCTCCCCACGCTCGCATGTCGTTCATCCAAGCCTCTTTCCGGGTGTCGCTGGCCTTCTTGCCGGGATAGTGGCCCGGCTTGACGCATGCGGCCGGCGCAGCCGCCGAGGAGGCTGCGGTGGATGGTGCGGCGCCGGCTTGTGCCAAGGCATTGCCGGTGGCAAGGCCAAGGCAGAGAACGAGAAGTACGCGGATGTTGGTCATGATGGCTCTATGGAAAATGAAGAAAAATGAATGAAAATGAGGGATTGAATACGCAATTCTAATCTGTCTGGCGCTCCCAGGACAACGAGGGCGATTTGGCGTCAAGGCCAGCGAGGCAGGTCCCGAATGGCGGTACACGGTCGCCTGGGAGACCAGGGACCCGCGGGTCAACGTGACCGCAGCAGCGATATCAGCGCAGTGAAGCCTATCTGGATCAAGTCCACTGCGAGGTCGTTGTGGTGTTGTGCCTGGTCCCGCGCCAGTGCCCGTTCGAATTCCGCTGCCGCAAGGACGCCCGCCGCTGCGCGAGAGGCGTCGCCCAGCGCAGGTTGGGCGGCCACTTGCGCGGCAGTGAGGTCGCGTACGGCACGGCTGGCTGCCTCGGGGTCAAGAACGGCAATGGGTGCGCGACAGAATTCGCAGGCCGTGGACTTCTCGAGGTCGATCGGCGCACCGCAACTCGAGCAACGAATGATCCTCACCAGCGATTTGAGACGTTCCAACTCCTCCGGAGGCACGGGCCGGATGAAATTCTTTTCGCGCAGAAACTGGAAAAATGGCGTCAGCCGGCCATGGCCGCGCTGGCATCGGTAATAGGAGAAACGGGTGGCGTGTTGCAGGTCCTGCGACAGCGCCAGCGGTGTATCACAACGCGGGCACATCATCGCCCGCGGCAACGTCGCGTGCGCCTCGCGTTGCGCATCGTTTATCGCGCGAAACAGTTCCAGCGTGGCCGAGGGGGAGAGCAGCGGACTCTCCATCGGGTCGAACCACAATACTTGGCAGCTCGCGCAAAAGTCGACGACCACCGTTCCGACCGCGCGCCGCTCGAGGTCCAGCGCCCGCATGGGGTTGCGACACCCGGGACAACTCAGGTCGGCATCGGTCCGCATGGCGTTTCGACGAAACGGGATGTCAATCGACGGGCGCGCCCAGACGCGCGCGGTTGCCTATGGAGCCTTGGATGCAAAGGTGTTGCAGGTGCGCGGGTCGCCCGACTGCAGTCCGGTCTGGAACCACCGGCTTCGCTGTTCGGCCGTTCCGTGGGTGAAGCCGTCGGGCACCGCGTAACCCTGTGCGCGCTTCTGGATCGAGTCGTCGCCGACGGCAGACGCCGCGCGCAGGCCCTCCTGCGCGTCGCCCGGGTCGAGCAAGTTTCGCTTGGCTGCATAGAAGCCCCATACGCCCGCATAGCAGTCCGCCTGCAGTTCCAGGCGGACCGACAATGCGTTGCGGCGGCGCTCGTCGAGCTTGTCAGCAGCCTGGTCGAATTGCTTCATGGTGCCCATCAGATTCTGCACGTGGTGTCCGACTTCATGCGCAATCACGTAGGCCTGCGCGAAATCACCCGGCGCGCCGAAGCGACTCTGCAAGTCCTGGAAAAACGCGGTGTCGAGGTAAAGCTTGCGGTCGCCGGGACAATAGAAGGGGCCCGAAGCGGAACTTGCACGGCCGCAGGCGGATACGACGGACCGGCGAAACAGGACCAGCTTTGGCGGCTCATAGCGCGAACCCATCGCCTGGAACAGCGCGGTCCATACGTCTTCGGTATCCCCGAGCACGCGCACCGAAAGATTCTTGTCCGGATCGTCCGCTCCCTTGACGGCCTGCGGGCCGTAGCCTGGCTGCGCAGACTTGGACGGGGAAGAGGACGAGGGCGAAGGTGTCGGGGCCTGGCTGGGGGCCGGTGGCGCACCGCCGCCCTCCATCATTCCCAGGAATTGCAATGGATTGACACCGAACAGCAGGCTCACGATGACGACCAGGATCATCGCGCCACCGCCCAATTTGATGCCGCCGCCGCCGAAACCGCCGCCGCCGGGCTGGCCCCCCGTCACATCCTCGACGTTTTCGCTCTGCCGCATGTCACCCCAGCGCATGTGTGTTCCTTTCTTTACGGTGATGTCGATTCATCGAGAGTGACGTTGGCATCGAGTGGACGAGCCTTCTGATCGCAGCGGCGCAATGGGGTCTCACTTGGCCGTCGCAATGGCCTTTTGCAGCGCCAGGTATTCCTCGCACTTCTTGCCGCAGATGCGCTCGAGCGCAGCCAGATGCTCGCGCGCCTTGGCCTTGTCGCCGGTGAGCAGGTAGGCCTCGCCGACATATTCGTGGGCACCGCGATGCGCAGGATCGAGATCGAGCGCCGCCCGGTAGTGCTCGAAGGCGTCCTTGTATTTGCCGGTGTTTCGGTACGCATAGCCCAGCCAGTTCTGCAGGTCGGCGCTGGTGGGTAGCGCGACCGCAGCAACGTTCAGATTGGCAATGGCGCGCTCCCAATCGCTGACCTGGATTGCCGCCAGTCCTGACTGATAGTCAAGGTTCTCCAATTCCGGCGATTCCGAGGTGCCTCTGCCGCTTGCCGTTCCACCGGCCAAAAGCATGGCGCCGAACAGGAAGCAAAGCATCGCTTCGGTCGAAGCCGCGCGCCAATGCAATTTCGCTTTAAGTTTGGAGCGAGAGCGAATTGGGATCATGGCTTCAACGCACGGTAGAGAAATGGCAGGCTTTCGTCCATGCGGTAGTCGATCGACGAGTGAGTGTCGTCGAATTCCTCGTAGGTATGCTTGACGCCCTGCCGGGTCAGTTCCCGGGACAGTATGCGCGCGCCGAAATGAAGGTGATACTGGTCACGCCAGCCACAGTCGACATAGACACCATGCAGGGACTTGAGGTTGGCCTTGTATTGACCCACCAGGTGAACGGGGTCGTGCTTCAGCCATTGCTTCCAGCGGGCCGCGAGCAGTTCCCCGGTCTCAAGGTCCACAGGCATCCGGAATCCCAATGGTGCAGCCGGATCCGGATCGTAGGAGGCGGCCATTGCGATTTCCATCAGGGCGTGGCCCTCGGCATCGTTCAGCTTGTCCTTTGACCAGATCGCATCGAGAAAGCGCTTGACGCGGCCGTCGTCGAATCCTTTACCGGTCCCGATTGAATCTTCCGTGGCGTCGATCGCACCGGCGCGCCGGCGAGGACGCCGGTACCGGTCGAGCTCGTTCAGCGTACGGGGCCAGTCCGTGAGGTAGCAGAAGTCGAAATAGGCGTCGCCTGAATGGTCGGCAATGGCGCCCCAGTATTTCGCATACTTCATGCCGTGGATGATGGCGCCGTACCCTCCCGACGACTTGCCGAAGCAGCCCCGGTGATCGCGGGAGGCCAGCGTGCGGAATTCGCGATCCACGAAGGGAATCAACTCGCGCGTGAGGTAATCCGCATAGTTGCCGATCGCCGACGAGTTGATGTATTGGTTCCCGCCCAGGCAGGTAAAGCAATCGGGAAAAACGATGATGCAAGGCCCCATCTTTCGCTCGTGGATGAGGCGAGCGGCGCGTTCGGGCACGTTTTCGTCGAACGGCCGCCAGCCGACGTGGGCCATTCCCGATCCAGTGAAACCGACCAAGTCCCACAGCACCGGGTAGCGCTTGCCTTTGCCGGCGCGGCGTCCGCGCGTCGTGCCGTCGTCATAGCCTGGAGGAAGCCAGACGGCGAGTTTCCGCAACGAAGGGTCGCGGAGCGGGTTGCCTGCCAGGATCTTCGAGTTGTGGTCGAGTACGACCAGCGTACCGGCGGTCTTCAGGGTATGTTTTCGGGCCATTGTTCCGTGCGGCGATACCGGGAATAGGTTGGCATGTGTGACGACAACGTGGAGGTCGGATGCTGTGGCAAGGGAAGTGTCACGCTGCGGGGATTGTAACCGGCGACGCCGAAGTTGACCCTACGCTCCGGGCGCACGGGTCAGGCGCCGGGTGCGGAAACCGCCCGTAGCGCGGATTGCAGCCGCAGGTGCTTGCGCAGAAGGTCGAAATAGCGGAACTCGTTGCCGCCCTTGGCGCGGGCAAGGGCAATGGCGCGCGCCTTGTCCCGGGCCGGCCATTGCGCGAGGTCGGGTATCAGTGCCAGGAGCAAGCAAAACGACTCGAATGCCGCCCGCTCGCTGGGGGGCCAACGCGCGGCGCCCCGAGTGCCCAGCGCAAGGCTTACTTTCCGCACGGCACTGCGCATCGCCCTGTCGCGATTGCCGTGGAAGCGGGTGGCGATCCATGACGAAACAGCAAGGGAAAGGTCCGCGGGGTCGCAGGCCGGGAGTGCCTCGCGGGCGGCATTGGCTGGCGCTAGCGCGTACTTCAACTCGATGTCAGATCGCGTGAACCGGCGCAGGATCGCGAGCGGCGACCGGTATCGGGGTGCAACGCGCATCCGCTCGAATTCATGCGCGGCGAGTGCGGAGATCTTGCTTTCAACAGGTCGAAATCCCAAACGGTAGTAGAACCAGAATGCGCCGGATTCGAGGCCCTCTTTGTTGCCGCCGCCGAATTGCGAAGGTTCGGCGACGAAATGGTCGACGCCGAATCTTTGGGCATAGACGCGCAAGACCTGGCAGAAGAGGTACGCCGATTCCCCGCCGCGATAGGGTGTGAAGATGTTGACACCGATCTTTGCGGTGCCCAGGAATGGCCAAGCGCCGCCATAGCCCACCGGGACCGAATTCTTGAACAGCATGAACCCGACATGCGAATCCAGAGGCAGGCGGCGGCCAGGAACCATCGTGTACAGCGCGATGGTGACACCGCGGTCCAGCACGTGGAATTCGATACCTCCGGGCGAGGCCGCGGCGATGGCGTCGGTCTCGCGACCCAGGCTCGCGAGCATGGCGCGGCCCGCATCCAGCAGATGTTGGCGCTCGGCAAGCGACAGCGGGCGAATCTGGGCGAAGGGTGCGGCAAGCAAGTCGCGGGAATCGTCGACGCGCCGCAATCCGTCGCGATGAAAAAAAATCTTCGTAGCCGGGCCGCGCACGAAAGTCCGCGACAGCGGCGTTGCTGCCGGACTGATCGTGATGAAGGCGTGCAGTGAATCGAACAGCAGCTCCTGCAGTTCTTCGCCGCACGGGAGGCGTGCAATTTGCGCGACCAGCCAGGTCAGGCGCGAGCCGCGATGTCCTTCGCTCGCCTGCGCCAGGAAGTCTTGCGAGTCGTGTTCTCCGGTAGCCAGCAATTCGAATTCCAGTGGAGGCAACGCATGGCGCAACACGTTCGCCAGTGATGCGCCGGCGGCGTCAAAGGAATCCACTTCGGCGTGGCGTGGATGGCGGATCGCGAGCCAGCGCGCGATGTCGTAGCCGAAGGCGATGGTCATTGGTGCCCAGGCAACGCCAGAGTTGGCCAATTTCGCCCGCATCCGCGCATTGCCTCCCTGGACAATGGCGCGCGCGGCGGTTGCAACCCGTGCCAGCTCCCGCCGGGTGATTGCATGCAGCTGTGCCGACTCAGGATAGGCGAGCAGGAACAGCAGGCAATCGTGATAGGCCAGCAGGACGTCGGCGTCAATTACCGCGCCCGTCGAGCACTTGCGCAACAGCGAGAGTTTCTGCGCCGCCGATGCCCGGCCGAATTGGTTTGCACAACCGCGCAGACCGGTGACCGCGGCGAGTTGCAACGGCGAGGAGTGCGCGAGGGGCGCGGAGGTGGAAGGGGATTGTAGTGAGCGACGCATGCGGCGGGGGACTCCCAGGCGGGCACTCATTATCGCCCGGGTCGACAACCGGAACGGCGATCGGGTCAGCCGTTCTTGTAGAGCAGGGAGCCCCGGCACTTGCCCGTGCCGCAGCGGCAGGCATATTGGGCACGCTCGCGTTTGCTGAGCCTGCCTTCGATCTTCAGCCGGTAGTCGTAGGACAGTTCTTCGCCCGGACTGATCCTGCGTTTGGCCTCGATGAATACGCGACCGGCTTCATCTTCGAAGGTGGTGCAGTTCGGGTCACAGGAATGGTTGATCCAGCGCGCCGCGTTGCCGCGTATGCGCGCGTCGATGACGCGTCCGTCGTCGAGCTCGAACAGGAACGTGTGCGCGGAATCGTCGGGATCGCTGTCCGCTCGTTCCATGGCCTCATCCCACGATGCGCGCTTGCCTTTGTATTCGACGATGACCATTGCCTTGCGTATTTTCTCCGTAGCGAAGACGCCGCGGCCATGGATGTCCGAGGTGCGGACCGCATACGATTTTTTCTGCCGGGTTCCAGCCATGAGCTTCGCTTCGATTGGAAAGAGCGGATTTTCGCACGCCGAAGGTCGCTGCGGAATGCGCTTGTGTCCTGGCCGCGACGTATGTCGATTTCGTGACACCCGCGCGGCTATAATCGATAGTTGCTCAACTTGTCGCGAAAGCCGCCCATGCGCATCGCCCAGAACGTCACCGAACTGATCGGCAACACGCCTCTCGTCCGCATCAACCGGCTGGCAGCGGGAATAGCCGCCCAGGTGGTCGCGAAACTTGAATTCCAGAACCCGGCCCACAGCGTCAAGGACCGCATCGGCCTCTCCATGATCGATGCGGCGCAGAAGGCGGGCAGGATCGGCCCGGACACGATCGTGCTCGAGCCGACGTCGGGCAACACCGGCATCGGCGTGGCGATGGTCTGCGCCGCGCGCGGCATCCGGTGCGCGTTCGTGATGCCGGAGACCATGAGCCGGGAACGGCGCCTGTTGCTCAAGGCCTACGGCGCGGAGCTGTTCCTGACGCCGGGTCCGGACGGCATGAACGGGTCGATCAGGAAGGCCCAGGAATTGGCCGCCGACGACCCACGCTATCTTATCCTGCAGCAATTCGAGAATCCGGCGAATCCAGAGATACACCGCAAGACGACCGCCGAGGAGATCTGGAGCGATACCGACGGCAAGATCGACATTTTCGTCGCCGGCATCGGCACCGGCGGTACGATCACCGGTGTGGGCGAAGTGCTGAAGGCGCGCAAGCCTGACGTGCAGGTGATCGCGGTGGAGCCCGACGCGTCGCCGATACTGTCGGGCGGTGTCAAGGGTCCGCATCCCATCCAGGGCATCGGCGCGGGCTTCGTCCCGGCGATCCTCAACACCACGATCTACGACGAGGTGGTCCGGGTCAAGAACGATGACGCGCTATCCATCGCGCGTCGGATGGCAACGGAGGAGGGCTTGCTGGTCGGCATTTCGTCGGGCGCCGCAACGTGGGCGGCACTGGAAGTTGCCAAGCGTCCGGAAAATGCCGGCAAGCTGATCGTGGTGATCATTCCGTCATTCGGCGAGCGTTATCTGTCGACCGTCCTGTTTTCTCACCTCGACGTCTAGTCGCAATCAGCGGTTGCGCCCACCAAAGCGGCGTGTGGCAGCAGGCTTGGTGCCGGGAGCGGTGGCCACAGGCGCGCGCGGGCGGCCTTCGGTCAGGTTGGTGCGTGGCGCGGGCTTCGTGTCGCGGGCAACCCCCGAGGGTGCGTGCGGCGTGCTGCGTCCCTTCGTCCCCGCGGCGGGTGGGCCCTGTCTTGCGTGTGGCCCGTTGCCTGCCTGCGCTTGGCCACCAACCGCACGCCCTTGGCTACCCCGTCCCACATTTTTTCCCATACTCTTTCCCTGCCCCGATCCTTGCCCCTTGCCTTGCCCCGGTCGGGATCCTTTGCCCTGTCCGCCGCCACTACGTTGCTGCCTTTGCAGTATGGGCTGCGCGCGCGCGTTGGGATCAGGCGTGAATCCTTGAACCACCACAGAAGGGATCTCGCGCTTGATCAGGCGCTCGATGTCGTGCAGGAACGCCTTTTCATCGACGCAGACCAGGGAAATTGCCTCGCCCGTTGCACCGGCCCGGCCCGTGCGGCCGATGCGGTGTACATAGTCCTCCGGGACGTTGGGCAGGTCGTAATTCACCACGTGCGGCAGCTGGTCGATGTCGATGCCGCGCGCGGCAATGTCGGTGGCGACCAGCACCTGCAGGTCGCCGGTCTTGAATTCCGCCAGCGCGCGGGTGCGCGCCGACTGGCTCTTGTTGCCGTGGATCGCCAATGCGGTGATGCCATCGTCGTTCAGCTGCTCGGCGAGCTTGTTCGCGCCATGCTTGGTGCGCGTGAACACCAGCACCTGATGCCAGTTCTGGGTCTTGATCAAGTGCGACAGCAAGTCGCGCTTGCGCTCACGATCCACCGGATGAATTTTTTGCGTGATGATCTCCACGGTCGAATTGCGGCGCGCCACCTCGATCATCGCGGGTGCATTGAGCAGGCCATCGGCCAGCGTCTTGATCTCCTCGGAAAATGTCGCAGAGAAGAGCAGGTTCTGGCGCCGCTTGGGCAAAACGGCAAGGATGCGGCGGATGTCGCGGATGAAGCCCATGTCGAGCATCCGGTCCGCCTCGTCCAGCACCAGGATCTCGACTTGGCTCAGGTTCACCGTGCCCTGGCTCATGTGATCGAGCAGGCGGCCGGGCGTGGCTACAAGAATGTCGACGCCGCGCTTGAACTGCGCGATTTGCGGATGGATGCCGACGCCGCCGAATATGACCGTCGAACTCAATTTGGAATACTTGCCGTAGGTGCGGACCGATTCCTCGACCTGCGCCGCGAGTTCGCGCGTCGGCGTGAGGATCAGCGCGCGGATCGGCTTGATCCCGTGACGCGCCGGCGCGCCCGGTGGGGGCGTCAGTCGCTGCAGCAGCGGCAGCACAAAACCTGCCGTCTTGCCGGTGCCGGTCTGCGCGCCGGCCAGCAGGTCGCCCCCCGCCAGGACGGCCGGAATCGCCTGCGTCTGCACAGGTGTGGGTTGGGTATAGCCGTGTTCTGTGACGGCACGCACGAGCGCCTCGGACAGGCCGAGCTTGGAAAAAGACATGATTGCTTTCGGGACAGAATCGGCCTGTTGCCCCAGAGAGGGACACCAGCCGCAGGCAAACGTGAGGAATTCGGGAACGTCGGAACCGACGGCGGCAAGGGGCTGGTGAGTTGCCGCGTGGGACGGATTATACCGGCTGACGCTGCAGTACACTAAGCGAGATTGGCACAGTCTCGTTGGCGCTCGAGAACCAGATCTGGCCATCCTGCACCGTGCATTGCAGTGTCATCGTCCGTTGCGCCAGCCTGGCCAGCGCCTGGCTATCCTCAAGCGAGAGGGCGCAGGCCGAAAAATTGCGCAGGCGCTCCAATGTGTCGCGATTCTTGTTCCACCACAGGTCGACCGCCCGGCCTCCGTACGCGTACACGATGACGCGCTCCGCACGTCCCGAGGCCTTGCGCAGGGATTTTTCGTCGGGAAGGCCGACGTCGATCCACAATTGAATGGAACCGGTCAGGTCGCGCTGCGTGAGGTCGGCTTCGTCTTCGCTGGCGAGGCCCCTGCCGAAGGTCAGCGCGTCGTTTGCGTTGAGAGCAAAAGCGAGCATGCGCACCATCATCCTTTCGTCCGTTTCCGAAGGATGCCGGGCCAGGGTCAGGAAATGGACGGCAAAGTGATTGCGGTCCATGTCGGCGACGTTCAATTCCGCCTTGAAGATTGTCGCCTTTTGCGCCATCGCTACCTCGGTGCCACTCCCAGGAATGCGAGCAAGAGGGGGGTGGTCACGGCCGCAAAGGCGGTCGACAACACCAGGCTCGAGGCTACGGGACCCTCCATCGTCTTGAACTCGCGGGCCATCAAATAGACGTTTGCGCCCACCGGCAAGGACGCCATCACCACGACGGTTTGCAGTTCGCGCGTGGGAAGGGCCAGCGCGCGGGCAATGAGATACACGACGAATGGCATTACCGAAAGCTTCAACACGGCGATGACCGCGCTTTGCCGCCAGCCGTTGCGAATGCCGTATTCCGCGAGGCCCATACCCAGCACGATGAGCGACATAGGTACCGCGGCCTGGCTGATGAGATGCAGGGTTTCATCGACCATGCCGGGCAGTGTCCATCCGGTAAAGCTGAACGCCGTGCCGAGCAGGATGCCCGTGACGACGGGATTGGTCACGACTGACCACGTCGTCATGGCGAATCCATGTACGGACAACTCGCGATTGCGCGCCCATTCCACGGATACGGTGACCAGCGTCCACAGCAACAGCGAGTTGAACACCAGCACCAGCGACACGGAAGGCAACGCGGCGTCTCCCAGCGTGACCTTGGCCAGCGGCAGGCCGAGCAATACGTTGTTGGCGAAGATTCCGCCCATGGCGAAAACCGATTGTGCTTCGCCGTTCAGCTTGAAGAGTAACGCGGCGATGATCCGCCCAACGACGAATACGATCGCGCAGCCGCCGAAGTAGGCGATCAACAAGCGTGCGTCAACCGGCGGAAGGCGCGAAAAATCGGCCATCAGGCGAAACAGGAATGCTGGTATCGCCACCGCAAACACGAATCGCGTCAGCGCATCGGACGCAGAGGGCGGCCAGCGGCCCCAGCGCGACAGCATATAGCCCAGCAGGACGAGGAGGAAGAGCGGCGCGGTCAGTGCCAGCAGATGCCAGAAGGCTTGCACGTCGCGGTCTGCGTCAGGCCGGCGCGAACGCCTGGATGGCGTCCGAAGTGACCACGTGGAAGCCGGCAAGTCCGCGCTTGGCGCAGTTCACCATGGCACGTGCGACGGCCCTATCCGCCACGGGCCGATATTTGGCTGGAACCAGCCAGCCCACCGGCCGCAGGAGCGTCAACGCCAGGTGCTCGCCGAGGCGATGCTCCGCGCGCTCGCCGGCGAGCAGTGACGGCCGGAACGCGATCGCAGCGCCAAATCCCAGCGCCGCGATTGCGGACTCGAGTTCGCCCTTCACGCGGCTGTAGAATACCGTCGACCGGCTGTCGGCGCCCATGGCCGAGACGAACAGAAATTGTTGTGCACCACGGCGCAAAACGCCCTGCGCGATGGCGAGTGGGTAATCGTAGTCCACCGCGCGAAATGCCGCCTGCGACCCGGCTGCCTTGATCGTCGTCCCCAGGCAAGAGTAGGCGTCGGCGACCCTGGGCCAGGTGAAGTTCGCGAGCGTGTTGAAATCGACGACGTGTTCGCGCAACTTGACGTCCGCGCGTCCCGATCGCCGTCGCACCAGCAGATGAATCAAGTCATAGTCCGCGTCGGCGAGCAATTCGTCGACGAGTTTCGACCCGACCAGGCCGCTGCCGCCGGCGACTAAGGCGGAGCGCGGCAAGCGCTATCGCCCCTTGGTGCTGGCCTTGGTCCGGGCCACGACTCGGGGCATCGGATTGACCGGCTTCTTGCGTGCGTCCTGTCCGGGCACCAGAGGCGCGCCGTGTTTGCCCTTGGGCGTCGGGAAATGGATACCGCCCTTGGCCTTGGTCGTGGTTGGGTCCTTGGTCATTCTGGGTCTCCTTTGCGTGGGAACTAGATGAGATCGCGCAACGTGATGATTTTTTCCGAGCCGCTGGCCAGCTTGACTTTCACTTTGGTCCCCGGCGCTCCCTTCAATTCGGCGCGCACCGTCGTCAGCGCGAGTGTCGACCACGGCTTGCCCTCGACCGCGACGATGACATTGCCCGCCGCAAGTCCGGCCTTGGCCGCGGGTCCGTCCTTGATCACGTCGACGATCTCGAATCCGGATGCGGTGCGTTCGATCCACATGCCCGAACGATCGAAAATGTCACGCTGTCCATAATTGGCGTTGCGTTCGAAATACAACATGCCGTTCGCGTAGTCGAAGGTGATGTTGAATTGCCGCAGAACGCTGTAACCCACGCTGCCGGAGACGTCGCCCGTTCCCTTGGCCTCCTCGGCGGACGTCGCCAGTGCCACGGTCGGCTTGTCCACTGTCACCGCGCCAAGCTTCAACGTTGAGGCACGCGCGAGCAGGGCATGCAGGTAGTCGCTCGAGCTGGCACCGGAGATGATGGTCTGGGTGGCACCGTAGCGCCTGACCAGACCGTTTTTGTCGACGAAAGGCGCGTTCAGCGCCAGCGAATCGGCACTGCTGGTATCGATGGCGAATGTGCCGCCAATTCCGTCCACGTTGCCTTCGACCAGCGCGACCCGCCCCTGCAGCTTGAAGGGAACACCCACGCCGCCACCCGCATAGGTGAACCGGGATGGTTCGTAGAACGTGGCACGCCCGCGCTGGTAGTCGAGCTTGACCGGAAAGCGTTTGAGGAATTCGAAACCGACGACGCCGGCCACGCCATCAACGCCAACGATCCGCGTCAGATAGTCGCTGACATCTATCGCGGCAAAGAGCATGCCGTCGATGGCCACGCCACCGACTTCGACACGGTCGACGCGCGCGATACCGATTTCCTGCTGATTTTCGCCCACGCCGGTGGTACCGAAGTTGCCCTGCGGCTTGACCCCCAGCTCTGCCATGGCTTGAGGCGTCAGGATATTGCCGCGGTCGGAATCCAGCAGCATCCGGAAAGGGCCCTTGCCATTCAGCATTACCGGAATGAAGATGTGGCCTTCGCGGACTTCGAACGGAACCTCCGCCGTCGCGCTGCCGCCGGCGAACGAGAAGTCCGGTCCTGCTCCCACGGGTTGCGCGAAGACGACACCAGCCAGGGGCCAGTTGTAGTCCAGCTTGTCAATGGTTATGACCTCGTCGCGGCGCGAATCGCCGCGTGTGGCGCGGACGCGATACGGGATCTTGACGCCTTCTATCTGGCGCAAGTCCATCAGGTATTCGGTGCGCGTTTCCGTTGCTTCGCGTTCGACCAGGCGCTCGATCAGATGCGTGTCAGTGTTGATCCAGAACTGGAATGGGCGACCACCTTCCGGCACGATACGAATCACGTCGAACGTGGCTCCGTCGTCGACCACGCGATCCAGGAAGGTAATCTGCGCCGCAGCGCGATCGGGAAACCAGAATGCGAGCTTGTCCCGGTACGCCGCGTTGACGGCAAGTTCACGTGCCGCATCGGATGTCTCAGCGCGCGATTGGCCGGAACCATCCAGAGACCAGGCGGCCTTGCCGTCGAATCCGGCCGCACCTGAAACCGGGCCGATGTTGTACTTTATGAGCGAGCGACCGGAATAAATGTCGGACCAGCGTTCCGCCGTGCCGCTGATGCCGGCAGCGCTAATCGTGACTTTGCTGTGCTGCGTACGCAATGCATCCCATGCGGCACCGCCACTGGCGACCTTGGCAGCTGCAAGGATGGCGGTCGCGTCGGGCCGTGGCGTCGCGGCATTTTGGGCAAATGCCAGGCTGGCGCCGAGCGCGAACGCTGCGGCAAGCGCAACCCGGATAAGCCTTTGCAAGCGGGAATGTAACGAGGCAAGGTTCATCGTGAGCTTAGGATAATTTGCAACGAAAGATTTCATTGAGCACTTCAGGCGGGGGCATCGGACCGCTATTGTCCTACACGTGACGCATGGACTCCAAACGATCGACGCGTGCCAGCTGGGGAAACAGGCGCATGCCAAGTCCCACGGCCAACAGCGTACCGACGCCGCCGAGCACGACTGCAGGCACCGTGCCCAGCCATGCCGCGGTTACTCCCGACTCGAATTCGCCCAGCTGGTTGGACGTCCCGATGAACATTGCGTTCACGGCGGATACGCGTCCACGCATGGCATCCGGCGTGCCCAGCTGGATCAGGGACGAACGCACCACCACGCTGATCATGTCTGACGCGCCCAGGAATGCCAACGCGACGAGCGACAGGGGGAACCATCGTGACAAGCCGAATACGATCGTCATGACGCCGAACACGGCCACGGCCGCGAACATCGTGCGCCCTGCGTGCCGCTTAAGCGGGTGGCGGGAAAGGTACAGCGCCACGGTCAGCGCGCCTATTGCAGGAGCGGAGCGAAGCACGCCCAAGCCCCAGGGACCCGTGTGCAGAATGTCTTTCGCATAGATCGGCAGCAGCGCCGTCACCCCGCCCAACAACACGGCGACCATGTCGAGTGTAATTGCGCCCATGATCGCCTGGCGGCTGCGAATGAAGGAAAGGCCCGCAAACACCGACTTGAGAGTCGCCGGTTCGCGAGGTGGCACCACGCGCTCATAGCGAATTCGGCGCATCAGGACCGAGGCCGTCGCGAACATCGTGGCACAGGCGGAATAGGACCACGCCGGTCCGGCAATATAGAGCAGGCCGCCCAAAGCGGGACCGACGATGATCGCCGACTGCACGGCGGTGGAACTCGCTGCCACGGCCCTGGGAAGCATGCGCGCCGGAACGAGTGCGGGAAGCAGGGCTTGCAGTGTCGGTGTCTCGAACGCGCGCACGGCGCCCAAAGCGAACACCATCCCGAAGATGGCATGTTCGGTTATCCATCCTTGGGCACTACCGGCGGCGAGCCCGAGCGCAAGAACGGCTTGAAGGGCCTGGCAGGTGCCTGCGATCAGGCGGCGGTCATAGCGGTCGGCGACGTGTCCGGCAGCGAGCAGGAGCAAGACGGCCGGTAGAAACTGCGCCAGGCCGACGAGGCCTAAGTCGAACGCGCTGCCCGTCAATGCATAAACCTGCCAGCCCACGGCCACGGTCAACATCTGGTACCCAAGGATGGTGGCGACCCGGGTGAACCAGAACAGGACGAAAGGACGGTGGTCGAGCAGCGATTCGGAGGCCGGTATCGCAGGCAGATTCAATCAGGAAGGATTGCGGACGAAGGGTCGCAGCCTAGCACGCGTATGCGCACATCGCCCAAAGTCACCGCTTGTCCCGCGCGGATCTTGGCCGTCTTGCGCAGCTCCCGCACGCCGTCGACCTTGACCTTGCCGGAGGCGACCAGCGCCTTGCCGGCGCCACCGCTGTCGCAAAGCCCACTGAGCTTCAGGAGCTGGTGCAATTCGATGAATTCTCCGGTGGGCGTGAAGTCGAGTTCCTGCATGTTTGCTCTTTAGTTGTCGCCAATTGCCGTGAGGCCGGTCTGGCGCGCTTCGAGTGTTTCCCATCGCGCATAAGCCTTGGCGAGTTGCGCTTCGGACGCGGCAAGCTGATCTTGCAGCGCCTTGAGCGTCGCCGCGCCTTCATGGTAGACAACGGGGTCCGCGAAGCGCATGCGCAACGCCGTCGTTTGCAATTCCAGTGTCTCGATCTGTTCGGGCAGGTTTGCAAGCTCCCGTTGCTCGTTGAAATTCAGCTTGCGCCCGCCCTGCCGGGATGGCGGGACATTCCTGAACGGAACAGCGGACTCCGCTACCGGGCGCGCGTCGGCAATTTGCGCGGCATCCCTGCGTTCCTGGTAATCGGCCCAATCGCTGTACCCGCCGGCATATTCACAAAGCACGCCGTCGCCCTCGAAGGCGATGGTCTGGGTGACGACGTTGTCGAGAAAGGCGCGATCGTGACTTACCAGGAACAGTGTGCCGGAGAAATCCTGTAGCAGCGTTTCGAGCAATTCCAGCGTATCGATGTCAAGGTCGTTCGTAGGCTCGTCCAGCACCAGTACATTGGCCGGTTGAGCAAAAAGCCGCGCCAGCAACAGGCGATTTCGCTCACCCCCCGAAAGCGATGCGATCGGCGACCGTGCCCTTTCGGGCGGGAACAGGAAGTCGCCGAGATACGTGATCACGTGCACGCGCCTGCTTCCGATTTCGACGAATTCTGCGCCGGGATTGATGAAGTCGATCAAGGTCGCAGCGGGATCGAGCTGGTCGCGCAACTGATCGAAGTAAGCCACGTTCAAGTTGGTGCCGCGGCGCACGGTCCCCAGGTCAGGCTCGATTTCACCGAGGATGAGCTTGAGTAGCGTGCTCTTGCCGGCCCCGTTCGGTCCGATGAGGCCGATTCGGTCGCCCCGGATCACGCGCGTCGAGAAGTTCTGGATGAGTGGTCCGTCGCCGTAATCCTTGCTGACTTCGATCAGCTCGGCGACCAGTTGCCCCGAGCGCTCGCCCGGGGCAACCTGCAGATTCACGCGGCCCAGGCGGTCACGCCGTGCCGCGCGTTCGCGACGCAGTGATTCCAATCGCAGCACGCGACCCTCGTTGCGCGTGCGACGTGCTTCGACACCCTGGCGAATCCACGCCTCTTCTTGCGCGAGAAACTTGTCGGCCTTTGCATTGACCACGGCTTCATCTTCGAGTTGCCGCGCCTTGCGTTCCTGGTAGGCCGCGAAATTACCCGGATACGACAGCAGCCGTCCGCGATCGAGTTCGACGATGCGCGTGGCGACGGTGTCGAGGAAGCGCCGGTCGTGAGTGACGAACACAGCCGCGCCGGCGAAATTCAGAAGGAGCTGTTCCAGCCATTCGATCGCTGCCATGTCGAGATGGTTGGTCGGCTCGTCAAGCAGCAGGATGTCCGGCGCGCCGGCGAGCGCCTGCGCCAGGGCAACGCGCTTGCGCCACCCCCCCGAGAGGTCACCGACGAAACGGTCGGCGGGGAGCGCCAGTTTGGACAAGACCGTGTCGACGCGATGCGACAAGGCCCAGCCCTCGCTGTGATCGAGGCGGCTTTGCAGCGAGGCCACGCGCTCCAGCAATTGCCCGTTGTCGCCATCTTCGGCGAGCTCATGGATCGCGTGATGATAGTCGGCGAGCAGTTTCCCTTCGGCACCCAGCCCCAGCGCCACGGCGTCGAAAACCGAAAGCCCCGCGGCGAATTCGGGCTCCTGCGTTACCCACGCGATGCGGGCCTGCGGCGCGGTCCAGGCATCGCCGCCATCCAGGTCCGCGAGTCCCGCCAGGATTTTAAGGAGAGAGGACTTGCCGGTGCCGTTGCGCCCGATCAATCCGACGCGTTCACGGGTATCGAGCTGGAATTCGGCATCATCCAGCAACGCATGGTGGCCGAACGCCAGTCGGGCGCGGGATAGTGTGAGCAGGGGCATGATCGGGATGGAGCGGCCGGCAATTCTCGGTGGGCGATAGGCGCGCCCCGATGCAACTCCGTCTGTTAGGCCGGCGCCCGCATCGGTGCGAACACGGAGGAACCCTTGGGTGGCTTGCGCGCCGCGATTCCGTCGAGCGCCGCACTGACCGCGCGATCCCAAAGTGGAACGGGCTCGACCACCAGCCGCGCCGTGCCGCTGCCCAGTTGGTACGCCAGATCTTCCGGTGTCAGGATAAAAGCGTGTGAACGCGAACGGCTGGTGAAAATGTATTTTGCGCGCAGGGGACTGACCCAATTCAGGCGTGCGTCGATCGAACCTTCCGCGCGGTCGAACTGCAGCCACGTACCGATCGCCATTTCGCCGACATAGTCATGCACATTGACCGGCGGCGGCGCTTCGTCGGGGAAGTTATCGGTTTTTGCTGCAGGCGTAACGATCGCGGGCTTGATCGCGGCAATGTGCAATTGGTACAGCACCTCGAAGAAGGCTTTCGACCGCTCTACCGCGGCGCGCGTCGCGAGGCAACCGGCGCGCAGGCTGCCGATCAGCGATGGAATCATCCGGGTGAGACGTGACTTTTGCGCCGTGCGTTCCTTGGCGACAATGCTCCACAACATATCGTCGAGTGTGGTCAGCGCGGCGGTCCAGGGAGGGCTGTCCACACCTTCCTCCAGCCGCACCGCGGACAGGAAGTCGGCCCAGACCGTCTCTACGAACGCGCGTACCTCGAAGGGGACGTCGAGTCCAGCGAGCCGGTCGCGCAGCAGCTGGCGCACCGCGGCGCGGTCGGCCTCGTCCTCTTCGGCGACGAGCGCGGAGGAGACTTCGCTGGCCAGCGCGGCCGCGGACTGCTGTCGCTCCCGATCGATGAACGCCAGCAGCTGCGTGTCGCCTTCGCGGAACACGCTGACATCGATCTCGAAGTCCGCGCAGATGCGATCGATGACCTCATGCGCGGTACTTTCGAACAAAGCGCGATAGGCCTCGTCGTGCGCGGCGCCCACCGCTGCTTCGGCAAGGTGATCCAGGAGCTGCCGCGCCGGGTGTCTCTTGTCCGAGAAAAACATGCGGTCCAGCAACGCCGCCTTGACAATGGGGATCTGCAGCCGCCCGAAGAGCTTGCGCGTGGACTCGGGAATCGACGGATCGCGGAAGATGTAGTCGAACAACAGCCCGATCACATCCACCGAGATGACGTCGGACGGATTGTTGATTTGCGCCGCCATGGCAGTGCGGATGTGCGGAATAAGGTTCAGCGGCACGGCAGCAGCGGCTACCCCGGCCACGGACGGCGCCAGGCGGGCAATGGCCGCGGGTAAATCGAGCTTCTGCCACTGCGCCAGGGTGGCAAACAACGCTGTAGAGGTTCCTAGCGCCATCAATGGATCGAGGCTGGGAAAATCGGGATCGACGTTGACGGAATGGCTTGCGGCCGTTTCGCTGCTGCTCGTCATTACTGCGCCGTCACCGCGTGCGCCGATGGCAGCGAGCTTGGCCAGGCCGGCCAGGATATCTGCGGGGACCATCTGCAGCGGCGTCGGAACCGAAGCCATGCGCGCCGGGCGCTGATCGAAGTTGAATGCCGGTGGCGCGGTGACCGAGGGAGTGAATTCCGGCACCACGACGTTATCCGGAATCGGTGAAACCTCGTGCAGCATCTGCGTGAATGTCGCCAGCAGGTCGCGGTCATCGGCGGGGCGATGTTCGCTGCGCGCGCGCAGCGTTGCCTTGATTTCCGGCAGCACGCCGTGGTCGGCCAGCATCCGGTTGAGCGCGATGTACAGACCGTTGAAATTGGGCGTGAGATCCGTCAGCAGGCGCTCCATCAGCGGGCGCCAGACGCGCGGATTGGGGTACACGGCGCGTGATGTCGAGCCCAGAGCATCGAGGACGTAGGGAATCGCGAACGGATTGTCGAGCTCGCGTGCTCCGACCTCTTCGAGCAGCACGCCGATGCGCAGGTCCAATGCCGCCAGCTCTCGCTGCGTGAAGCGATTGAGATAGCGGGCAGCGTGGGTCAAGGCCGACTGTTTTTCGTGATCGAAGGGGGTAAGGACTCGAAGTGCTGCGGTCGACGCATCGGCATCCGGCCTTAGTCCCTTGCGGCGATTTCCGGTTAGCCGCCGTTCAAAGAGCTGGGAAAGGGAGGACCTGAATCGCTTGAGCCATTCACCCCGTTGCTGGCGAAAGGTCTCGACCTCGCCGTCAGGAATGTGGCTGGTCGACTCGAACAAGTCGTCGGTCAGTTCCAGGGCCGCACCGGTCAATTCCATCAGCTTTTTCTCGAACCGTTCGAAGCCGGTGCGCAGGAGCGCTTGTGCCTCCGCCGGGCTCAGCACGACGGTGGTGCCCGAGTCGTTGAAGGAGGGCGGTGGGGTGGATGCAGCAGGTGAGCTCATGTCGCGGCAATTCTACTGCGTGCCGCGGCGCAGGCGAGGACGGTCTGTCGGGTGGCGCATGCCGTCGCTCGACTTGCTCGCCCCTGACACAGATGGGCCGGCGGCGCAACGTTGCCCTTCGGCAGCCGCCTGACGTACCCTTCGCTCCATCGCGCATCGAAACTCGACCCGATGCCTCGTTGGAAATCCCATGAACGACCTGCCTGCCGCCATCACCACCGCCACGATCTGGGCCTATTGGTTTGGCGTCGGCATGATGATCGTCCGGGTCAAGCGCCATTCCCGCGCAATTCCCATTCTGGCGCCGCAACAGCCACTGGAACGGTTCATGGGCATGGCCTGGATTCCCATTGTCGCGTTGTGGATGACCCTTCCCTATCTCACGCAATCGGCGACACACGGCGCCATGGCGTTGCCGGAATTCGCCACGAATTCTGCGATCTACCGCGCTTGCCGCTGGCTCGCGGCGCTGGTTGCCGTGCTTTGCCTGGTGGCCACGGCCCGCTGCTGGGCGCGGATGGGCAAGGATTGGCGCATGGCTGTGGCTGTCGGGGAGAAAACCAATCTCATCACCGACGGGCCGTTTCGCCGCATCCGGCATCCGATCTACGCCTTTTCCATCCTGCTCATGATTTGCACTCTGGTCGTGGTGCCCACCCTGCCCATGCTTGCCGTGGCCGTGGTGCACATCGTGTTGATGAACATCAAGGCACGCAATGAGGAGCGCCACTTGCTGGCTACGCAGGGCGAATCCTATGCGCAATACATGCAAGGCACTGGAAGGTTCCTGCCACGCTACTCCTGACCGACGTGAAAATGCGGAAGCATCGAAGGTTGCGATAATTGCCGGGCGCGCCGGGTTCTGCCTCCTGGGAAGCGGCATTCCATGAATTCTCCCGAACTGGCTCGACATGGATTGCTCATCGCATGCATGGCGTGGGCGCTGCCCCATGCAGTCGCGAATGCGGCGGCCACGGAGGTGGCAAATGGCGCAGCAACGGGAGTAGAAGGTAAGGCACCGACGGTCGCGCCACTCGATGCCGCTGCGCGTCGTACCATGCAGGGGCTTGACTGCGCGAAGGTGACTGGCGCGGATGTCGCAGAACTGCTGGCAAGCCGTCCGGCGCCACGGATCATCCTGTTCCAGGGCAGCCTGTCTTCGGTGACCATGGATCCGTTCGGCGAATTCCTGATTGCGATGGGATATCCCGCGCTGCAGATCCGCGACCCGCGCGATGGCCGCCTGTCTCAATCGAGCTTTGACGACAGCCTGCAATGGGCCGGGGCGCTTGCGTGGTATTACGAATCCGAAGGAATGATGCCGATGCTGATTGGCCACAGCCAGGGTGGAATGCTGGCGATCAGGATCCTGTACGAGCTTGACGGCGCATTCCACGATGCCATCCCGGTTTGGAATCCGATCACCGGCGCGGCCTTGGGGCGCACGACGATCCGCGACCCGCGCACCGGTGCAACGCAGCCGGTCAAGGGACTCAAGGTCGGTTACTCGGCAGCGCTCGCCACCGGCAAGTTGATGCGCATTTTCCTGGGCCAATGGGACATGATTCCCAAGCTTCGGCGAATACCTGATACGGCCGTATCATTCACCGGCTTTGCAATTCCCTGGGATCCGATCGCGGGAACGGCCGGCGACCCTGAGCCGTATGTCGCCATCGGCACCGCACGCGTGCGCAACGTAATCCTGCCCGTCAGCACCAGTCACCTGCGCATTCCCGAGGCGAGGGACCTAGCGGCCAATGCGGCGACGCGTGCCTGGATCGAGGCGTATGTTCCGGAAATCGCCGCAGCGCCAGTGCAGGTGGCCGACGTGGACACCACCAATCTCCTGCATGCCGCCGACATCTGGTTCAGCGTGAAAAAGAACTGGTGCGAGTCCGCGCAGCAGGCATTGCGAACCCAGGTGACTCACTGATGCGCGGCAAGCTCAACCTCTTTCAGGCCACAATGTTGCGGTGGAAAGAATTGCACCCGTATAGCGCGGTGCACGTTGCGCATGTCGGCGTCCCTCTTGAATCCGAACGGTTGCGCTCGGCGATTGCCCGCGAGCTCGAAGTGCGTGGACTGACCCACCTCAAGCTGGATGCGGCAGGCGGCCGCTATGACTATGGCGGAGGTTCGGCGCCAGTGGCGCTGGCCATCCTGCCCGCGGGCGACGATCCGCGCAGCGTTCTCGACGCCGAGATCGGCCGCCAGCTCAATGCGCCGTTCCCCGCCGACGGCGCCATCGACCCATTCCGGTTCTTCGCGATTCAAGGTGCGTCTTCGTTCGAGCTGGCGCTGGCATACGATCATTTCATCGCCGGCGGGGATTCGATCGTGCTGTTGCTGCAAGCCATTGTCGCGCGCTTCCGGCATGGCGATCCATTGCCCCAACCTGCCTTCCCAGGTCTGTATCCGCGAACGTTCCTGCATCTGTTGCGTGGACATTTCGTTGCCGTGCTGCGCGGCGTCGTGAGCCTTCCGCGTCTCGCCTTGAATTGTCGCCACTCCCACCGGCCCCGATACTATCGCTGGCCCGATCCGACGAATGGATTCGTGTCGTTTCGACTCGAGCCCGACGAATTTGCGGCGGTCCTGCGCACGGCCAAGGCCTGGGACGTGACGCTCAACGACTTGTGGATCGCGGTGATGTTGCTCGCGCTTTCGCCCTTGGCCGAAAAGCGCCTGACCGCGCGTCGTCGCGTTTACCTGGCGGCCGCGTCGATCATGAACATACGCAACGACGTTAGGTCCGACGCGCGCGACTGGTTTGGACAATTCCTGAGTTCGTTCAGGGTGGCGCATCGGGTTCCGGAGGGGATCACCCTGCGCGAGCTGGCGCAGGAAATCCATCTGCAGACCGCAGAGTGGAAGGAGCGCAAGCTCTATCTGCAAACGCTGGTCGTGATGTTCTACAGCAGCATCGTCTGGCGCTTTCTTGGCGTCCCGCAGCGGCAGCGTTTTCATGTCAAGAACTGGCCAGTATGGGTCGGCGTCACGATGCTCAACGTCGATGCGCTGTGGCGCGAGGGCGGCGCCGGCGAGTCGCCGCCCGCCTACACAAGGGCCGTGTCCACTGGCCCCCTGGCCCCGATGGTGGTCGCGGTGTCGACTGCCGGTGGCGCGCTGGAGGCCGGAATCTCATATCGCACCGGGGCGTTCGTGGAGGGAACCGTTGACCGCATCGCTGCCGAGGTCCGGGAGACGTTGCGCGACATCGCCCGGTCGGCCGGGGTGGTCACGGTAGAATAGCGGTTTTGCCTGATCCTTGGCCGGCACTTCGCCGACAATCGACATGGGCGGGACTCTCGAGATACACGACATGGCAGGCGCATTGACCGGCAAAGTGGCGCTCGTCAGCGGTGCAGCCCGCGGCATCGGGCGCGCAATTGCGCTGAAACTCGCCCATGAAGGCTGCGACATCGCCGCCAATTACTACAACAGCGCTGACGAGGCCGAAGACCTGTGCGTGGAAGTCCGCGCGCTCGGGCGCCGCGCGCACGCCATCGCCGGAAGTGTCGGTATCCCCGACAGTGTCGATGAAATCTTCGCGGAATTCGGCAAGCACTTCGACCATCTCGACATCCTGGTCAGCAATGCCGCCAGCGGCGTGTTGAAGCCAACGGTGGACATGACGCTGAAGCACTGGCGCTGGTGCATGGAAACCAACGCGCTGGCGCTGAACCTGCTCACGCAACGCGCGTTGCCGCTGATGGCGCCGGGATCGCGCATCATCGCGATGTCGAGCCTTGGCGCGCAACGCGCCATGCCCGGCTATGGCTTCATCGGCGCATCGAAAGCTGCACTGGAGGCGCTTGTGCGTGCGCTGGCGCAGGAATTAGGACCCAGGGGAATCCGGGTGAATACAGTCAGCGCGGGCGTGGTCGACACCGATGCGCTGCGCTACTTCCCCAATCGCGAGGAACTGCTTGCCAATTTTTCGCAACGTACGCCGGCCGGCCCGGTGCTGACGCCGCAGGATGTGGCCAGCGCGGTTTTCCTGTTGTGCCTGCCAGAGGCCGCCATGATCAACGGCCACACGCTGGTCGTCGACGGCGGCTTCGCCATTTCAGGTTGACTTCTCCGTGAGCAGCCATACATGACCATGGATGGGGGACTCGCCGGCAAGGTGGCCATCGTCACGGGCGGCAGCCGTGGCATCGGCCGCGCCATCGTCCTGTTGTTCGCGGCGGAAGGAGTCGATGTCACGTTTTTCTACCGGGACAATCAGGCGGCTGCGGACGACGTCGTCGCAACCGGCGCCACCCATGGGCAACAGATTGCCTCGGCACAGGTCGACATCCGTGACTCCGCGGCGTGCGCCGCTGCGGTGGATCAAGTCGCGGAGCGCTGCGGGCGGATCGACATCCTTGTGAACAACGCCGGCATGATTCGCGACAACCAGCTGGCGGCAATGGACGATGACGATGTGCAGCTGGTGCTGGCCACTAATGTTGGCGGCGTATTCAACGTCGTGCGTGCGGTGGCGCCGCACATGATCATGCAAAAGGGCGGCAAGATCATCAACTTGAGTTCGGTCGCGGGCGAGAAGGGTGGCCGCGGCCAAACTAACTACGCAGCGAGCAAAGGTGCGATCAACGCGTTCACGCGCGCACTGGCCGTGGAGTTGTCATCGCGCAAAATCACGGTCAACGCCGTTGCGCCCGGCGTCATCGAAACTGAAATGTCGCTGGAAGTACGCGAGCTGGCAGGCGACGCCGTCAAGGCGCGCATCCTGCTCAAGCGGTATGGCAAGCCCGAGGAAGTGGCCTATGCAGTCTGGTTCCTGGCCTCGCGCTTTGCCGATTACGTCACCGGCCAGATCATCAATATCGATGGCGGCTTCAAAATGGAGTGAGGCAACGATGGCAACCGAAATCACCAAGGACGAAATCGACGCGGTGTTCCCCACCGTGGCGGAAACGATGGCCGACGCACTGGGCTGCGATGTCGGCGATATCAAGCTCGACGTGTCGCTGATCGAAGGGCTCGATGCGGAGTCGATCGACTTCCTCGACATGGTTTTCCGCCTTGAGCGCGCGTTCAAGATAAAGATTCCGCGCGGCAAGATCATCGACAACGCACGCGGCGTGCTGACCGAGGCCGAGTTTGAGCAGAAGGGCGTGTTGACCGAGACCGGGTTGAAGCAATTGCGCTCGTACCTGTCGGAAATTCCGGCGGACCGCTTTGCCGATCCGATGAAGGTCAAGGACATCCCGCGTCTCTTCACGCCGGAGACGTTCTGCAAGCTCGTGGTCCAGGCGCAGCATGAAGCAAAGGTCGCGGGCTGAAAGTGCGCGTTGTCCATGTCTGAGCGCACGGCCCACGTACCCGCTGATTCTACGGCCCACTTTGCTGCATTCTCCTTTGTCGACCGCATCACCGAATTCGCGCCCGGAAAACGCGCTAGTGGCCACTTTCACGTGCCCGCCGCCGTCGCCTATTTTCCGCCGTGCCTGGTCGCCGAAGCGGTCGGACAGCTTGCGGCATGGGTGTCGATGGAGCACATAGACTATCGCGGGCGACCGGTGGCGGCGCTTGCCGGCGAAACGCGTTTTTTCGGTGGCGTTGCGGCAGGAGACACGCTGCAGCTTTCCGTCGAGATCGACGATGTCGATGACGATGCGGTGTCCTATCGCGGTTGGGCCGAGGTGAACACAAAGCGCGTGATCGAATTGAACGACTGCCTGGGGCCGATGTTGCCGGTCGCCGATTTCGACGCACCGGAGGCCTTGCGCGAGCGCTTTGCGTTGCTGCGCGGTGCGGGTGCCCTCGCCGATCGTTTCTACGGTGTGACGCCTTTGGTCCCGGAGCCGGTCGACCATGTACACGGCGAGTCGGATCGGGCGATACTGCATATTCCCCTGGCAGCCCCATTTTTTGCCGACCACTTTCCGCGTCGTCCCGTGTTTCCGGCGACGCTCCTGCTCGACGCGCAGATCGGCATCGCCACCGCGCTTGCGCGCGAGGCCAATACGGCGCGAAGCTGGCCGTCCCCGATGCCATCGCGCATGACGCATGTGAAGATGCGCGCCTTCATCGTGCCGGGCCAGGTGGTGGAGACGAGCGCCGAACTGTCCGGCGCGCAGGACGATACGACGCGCATTGCGCTCGCTGCCAGGGATGGTGCGGGCAAGACCATCGCTACGGCGCGCGTCGAATTCGTCGCAAAAAGTACCTGAGGGTAACCGGGGGCAACTGACGGTAACTGAGGACCACTGAGTGCAACTGAGCGGAACTGCAACATGACTTTGCGCAAACGCGTCGCAATCACGGGCCTGGGGCTGGTAACTCCCGTGGGTAATGACGTACCGACTACCTGGGATGCGGTCCTCCGTGGTCGAAGCGGCGGTGCGCCAATCACCGTATTCGACGCGAGCGGCTTCCCGGTGCACATCGCCGCCGAGGTGAAGAACTTCGACGCGCACCTAGATATCGGGGACAAGAAGCTCCTCAAGCTGACCAATCGCTCGCATCGCTTTGCGCTTGCCGCCGCAGAACAGGCACTGCGCGACGCGGGCATCCGCCCGACGGAAAGCAATGCGACGCGCTGGGGATGCACGCTTGGTGCCGGCATGATGGGCGTCGACTTCGCGGACCTCTCCGGAACCCAAGTGCACTCGGCCACGGATGGCGAGCTCCATTCCGACCTGCTGCTTAGCGATGGCCCGGCCAACGATCCCCTGGCGTTTTGTCGCAGCAATTGTGCGGCGGGCCTGTCGCTCATTTCACGTCGCCATGGCATCCGCGGCTATGTGTCGGCGGTGCACACGGCCTGCGCATCGGGCGGGCAGGCGCTGGGAACGGCACTGAAACTGATACGGCGCGGCGCGGCCGACTACGTGCTGGCCGGCGGCTACGATTCCATGATCAGTCCGGTGGGCATCGCCGGCTTTTGCCTGCTGTCGGCACTATCCCCCGATAACGAAACGCCGCAGCGCGCAAGTCGACCCTTCGACGTCACACGCAATGGCTTCCTATTGGGCGAGGGTGCCGGATTCCTGGTGCTCGAGGAATGGAATGCGGCGCGAAAGCGCGGCGCGCATATCTATGCCGAACTCGCGGGTGACGGCAATTCACTTTCGAGCTACCGCATCACCGACTCGCCACCTGACGGCGATGGTCCGATCCAGGCGATGCGCCAGGCATTGTGGAGTGCCTGCGCGGCACCCGGCGACATCGATTATCTGAACGCACATGGTACGTCCACCGGCATGAATGATCGCAGCGAAAGTGCCGCCATCAAGGCGGTGTTTGGAGAGTACGTTTCGAGGCTGTCCGTCAGTTCCACCAAGAGCACGATGGGCCATCTGATCGCTGCGGCCGGCGCAGTCGAAGTGGCGGTTTGCGCGCTGGCGATACGCGATGGGATCCTGCCGATCAATGCCAACCTGCGCGACGTCGATCCGGATTGTGAACTCAATTTCGTGCGCGATGTACCACGGCGACAGCGCGTGCGCATGACCATGTCCAACTCTTTTGGTTTCGGCGGATCCAACAGTTGCATCGTGTTGCGAAATCCGGATGAGACGGACGCGGCGGTGGCAAAGGAGTTGAAATGAGCTCACCGCGTGTCGTAATCACGGCGACCGGCGCGGTATGTTCGGGAGGCAAGAGTCCGCACGACATTTTCGCGGGCGTGCGTGCCGGCATGTCGACTATTGCCTCGATCCAGCAGTGGGATGTTGCGCAATGGCCGACGAAGATGGCGGGCGAGGTGGCGAATTTCAATGCGCGCGAAATGGTCGAGGACCGCAAGTTGCACAAGCTGATCCGGCGCACCGACCTGTTTGGACTGTATGCGGCCGGCCGCGCGATCGACGGTGCAGGCCTTGCCGCATACCGCGAAACGCTGTCTGCCGATGCGGCGGCGACGTTCAACGACCGCACCGGTGTCTATGTCGGTTCGGGCAGCGGCAACTTCGAGAATCAGTACGACTACTTTCCACTGCTGGCCTCGGCCCAGGGCAGCCTGCCGACGTTTGGGCGCGAGCTCGCCGATACCGTGAATCCCATGTGGCTGTTGCGTTCGCTGCCAAACAACGTGCTCGGCCACATTGGCATCAAATACGGCTTGAAGGGTAGCAACGCGTGCATCACCAGCCACAGCTGCAGTGGTTCGCTGGCGGTGATCGAGGGCATGGAAGCGCTGCGCAACGGGGAGGCAGACCGCGTCGTCACGGTGGGCCACGATGCGCCGATCGAGCCACAGATGGTGTTGTACTACTATCGCCTGGGCCTGATCGCTAGCGAAACCCTGCGTCCCTTCGATGCCGCGCGCGACGGAAGTGTTTTCGGCGAAGGCGCAGGTGCGCTGGTGCTGGAACTGGAATCCTCGGCGGCCGCACGCAATGCGAAGGTGCTGGGTGAGGTACTGGGCGCGGGCTACGTCTCGGAAGCGACCGGCCTGCTGGACGTCCGCGACGACGGCGACGGCCTGGCCCGCGCGATCGTGTATGCGCTGGAGGATGCAAGGATCAAGGCGGCCGACGTCGGAATGATTGTCGCGCATGGAAATGGCACGCGACCGTCGGACTCGTCCGAAGCGGCGGCGATTCGTACGGTGTTCGCCGGGAACGCACCGCCCGTGACGGCATTCAAGTGGTCGTTTGGCCACCTGATTGCCGCAGCGGGTATCCTTGAGACCACATTGGCGCTCGTGGCCCTCGCCGAGGGCGTGGTTCCAGGTGTGGCCACGTTGCTCGAGCTCGACTCCGATTGCGCCGGGCTGCCGGTTTCCGCCGGACCGCAGGCGCCGCGCAGCAAAGTGGCGCTGATCCTGTGCCGCGGCTTCGGCGGTACCGACGCCGCGCTGCTGGTGCGCGCCGCTTGACTGGGTTGTGGTGACACAGGATGCCGTGACCACCGTTGCGGCCGCAGGCAGCCGCCGCTGCGGCATCGACACCGTCGAGATCGCGCGTATCGAGCGCCTGTTGCGCGAGACGCCGGCCGCCGATCTGGCGCGGCTTTTTTCCGCGCAGGAGTTGACGGATAGCGGCAATGGGCCGGGACGCGCGGCCAGCCTGGCGGCGCGCTTTGCCGCCAAGGAAGCCTGTCTCAAGCTCTTTCCGCGCGAGACGGCACTCGGGCAGCTGGAGGCTGCCGATTTTTCCATCACTCGCGACAACTATGGCGCACCGCTTTTGGTCTGCGGTCCCGTTGCAGCCGCACTGCTCGGCCAACATCGGATCAAATCGATCGCGCTGTCGATGTCGCATGACCGGATCAGTGCGTCGGCGTTGGCGGTGCCTGAGGACGACACCATCGCGGTGCCGCGGTCCGGGAAATTCCTTTATCGTTTCCTTCCGTTCCGGCGCCAGGTCATCCTCGATAATTTGCGTCGGGTTTACGGGGCGCGTATTCCGGAGTCGGAAATCGTCCGGCTGGCGCAGGCGCACTATGGGCACCTGTGGCGCCTGTTCGGCGAATTCCTGCGCTTTCGCTGGCTGTCGCACGAACGCAAGATGGCGCTGGTGCGGATCGAGAACGTCGAGGCTTTTGCCGACGCGCTGGCGCAGAACAAGGGCGTGCTCATCCTCACAGGACACTTCGGCAACTGGGAAGTGTCGACCATCGCAGGGCTCAATCACTATCCGCAAATGCGCGGCCGCTTCCATTTCGTGCGACGCGCCATCAAGCCGCAATGGCTGGACGCGCTGGTCACCCGGCGCTTCAATGCGGCGGGATTTGGCGTGTTCCCCAAGCGTGGCTCGCTCGACGCCATGCTCGAACGCCTGGCCGAAGGCGACGCCATCGTGTTTCCGTTCGACCAGCACGCGCGGCCACCCGATGGCATCGCCGTTGACTTTTTCGGCCAGCCGGCGTGGACCTTCAAGAGCCTCGCGATCATTGCGCTGGCCACGGGCGCGCCGGTCCTGCCCGCGACCAGCTGGCGGGAGGTCGATGGCCGGCATGTGCTGCGGTTCGAAGATGCCATCGCGCCCATCGAGTGCGAAAACACGAGCGAGGCCATCCGCCGCAATACGCGCGCCTACAATGCCGCACTCGAAAATGCCATCCTGCGCCGGCCCGAACAGTGGTACTGGGTACATCGGCGCTGGAAGGAAGTGGCGCCCCGCGCGCGCCGCGCACCCGGCGCCAATGCCGTAACATGACGGCCATGCTCGAATCTCCTGTCCTGCAATCCCTATTCACCTGGAAGGCGGCGATCCTGTATGCGTTCCTGGCTTCCGCCTTATTTGTGCACTTTCGCGGCCAGGTCCGGATCAAGTTCTATCGTCAGGTCACCGACCATTCGACGTTCATGGTGCCGATCAATGCGCTCATGTACTTCTTCTCCGCCGTTCCGAATCGGCCCTTCATCGATGTAAAACAGTTCCCCGATCTCCAGCCACTGACCGACAATTGGCAGACGTTGCGCGACGAGGCGCTGAAGCTTTTCGACGATGGCTACATTCGCGCGGCCGCCGGCTACACCGATTTAGGATTCAATTCGTTTTTCCGGCGCGGCTGGAAGCGCTTTTACGTCAAGTGGTACGACAAGCCGCTGCCTTCGGCGCTGGCGCTTTGTCCCAAGACGGTGGCATTGGTGCAGTCAATCCCGTCGATCAACGGCGCAATGTTCGCACTGCTGCCGCCCGGCGGGAAGCTGGGCAAGCATCGCGATCCGTTTGCCGGTTCGCTGCGCTACCATCTGGGCCTGCAGACGCCCAATTCCGCGGATTGCCACATTTTCGTCGACGGACAGCAATACTTCTGGAAAGACGGCGAGGCGGTGATGTTCGACGAGACTTTCATCCACTGGGCCGAAAACAAGTCCGACGTCATGCGCGTGATTCTCTTCTGCGATATCGAGCGGCCGCTTACCAGCCGCGCAATGACTCGCATCAATCATTGGTACAAGAACACGCTCATACGGGCCAGCCAGACCGAGAACATTCCGGGTGACCACATCGGTTGGCTCAATCGCATCTTCAGTGTCGTGTACTACCTGCGGGAGCCCGGCAAAGCCCTGAAGCACCACTTCCGGCCGGTCTACTACACGCTCAAGTGGCTGATCCTGATCGGCCTCGTCTATTGGATTTTCTTCATGCGATCGCCGGGCTAGCGGGGGACTCGGGATGGGCAAATGGATCGAACTGACGGCCGCCGACGGGCAGAAGTTGGCCGCCTGGCGTGCGGACCCGGCAGGCACTCCACGCGGCGCGCTGGTCCTGGCGCAGGAGATTTTTGGCGTCAACAGCCACATCCGGAGCGTGTGCGATGGCTTTGCTGCCGACGGCTACCTCGCAATCGCTCCCGCACTGTTCGACCGCTATCAGCGTGGCGTGGACATCGGCTATGCACCTCCGGACATTGCGCGTGGCCGCAAACTCAAGGGATTAGCGAAAACCGATGCTGCGCTACTCGACCTGGGCGCCGCGCGCGCGGCTGTCGCTGGCGCCGGCAGGGTCGGCTTGATCGGCTATTGTTGGGGCGGCTATCTCGCCTGGGTCGCCGCGGCGCGACTGTCAGGGCTTGCCTGCGCCATTGCGTACTACGGCGGCGGCATGACAGACGCAATTGCCGAAACACCCAAGTGTCCGGTCATGGCGCATTTTGGTGAACGCGATGCGGGAATTCCAATCACCGGCGTGAAAGCGCTCGCCGCCGCGCATCCTTCCGCGCAGGTGTTCACCTATCCCGCGGATCACGGCTTCAATTGCGATCAGCGTGGCGCATTCGATGCGGCGGCCGCCAAACTGGCACGCGAACGCACACTGGATTTCCTGCGGGAACTCGTCGGCTAGGTGGTTGGCAAGAACGCCTGACAATGAGCGGGTGAGTGCTACAGTAGCCGGATGAAGCATAGTCGTTCAGGGAGTTGGCATGATTCGCCACGCTGCCACCCTTCTTGGCGTCCATGCGTCGGACTGACTCACCGGCACTCCATCTATCAAGCCCCATGCCCACCAACAGACCCCTGACCCGGCGCCGGATTTCCCGTCCGCTCCTGTTCCTTGCGGCGGTAATGTTGCTGATCGAGGAATGGCTATGGCGCGGCACCGCGCGCTTCCTGCGCGATCTCATGCGCCTCCCTCCCATGGCGGCGTGCGCCGCCTGGGTTCGCCGCAGGACGCCGTACCAGGCACTTGCGCTGTTCGTGCTTCCCGTGTTGTCTCTGCTGCCGCTCAAGGGCGTGATCGTGCTGGCCTTCATGCATGGCCGCTACGCGCTGGGAATCGCCGTGCTGGTCCTGGAGAAGTTGATTTTTTCCGCGGTGTTCGCAGCGCTTTACCAGCTGACGGCTCCCGTCGTTACGCAGATCGGGTGGGTAATGCGCGGGCAGGAGGCCTTCCTTCGCATGCGCAGCGCACTCCATGCCTGGCTGGAGCAGTTCGAGTCTTTTCGCGAATCGCGCGCGTGGTTGCAAAGGCTGCGCCGCCAGCATTGGTTGCGGCGACGCTTGGGCGCGGCCTACCGGATGCAGCGGCGCAGGACCTCCCGTTTTTGCTTTCGCGGGTCCTAGCCGCTTCTTCTAGCCGCGCCCTACAAACGGCATCTTGGTGGCCATCACGGTCATGAACTGCACGTTGGCGTCCAGCGGCAGGC
>JBDTPJ010000008.1:0-50877 GCA_039932755.1 Betaproteobacteria bacterium | reverse complement strand
ATGAAGCTATTCCGGCAGCCGGCGATCGTGTTGTGCTTTGGCTATTTCGTGGCGCAGACCATGGCGTCGGTCGGCCTCCAGACTTTCCTGCCGTCGGCGCTTAACGCCGGCCTCGCCGTACCGCTGGGGCTCGCGGCGACCGTGGTCACCGCTTACCTGCTCGGGGGCACCGCGGGAATTGCTGCCGGCGGATATTTTGCGAGCCGAACGGTGCGTCACGACCGGATCGCTGCGACGGGATTGCTCACAGGCGCCGGACTGCTGGCCGTCGTCGCTGCCGGCATGGTGCCGTTGTTGCTGATCCTCCCTGTCTTTGTGCTGATCGGCTTCGCGATCGGCGCCACCGGACCATCGCGCGACCTGATCGTGCGCAATGCAACACCCAAAGGCGCGTCCGGGCGAATCTATGGCTTCGTGTACTCCGGACTCGACTTAGGCGCCATGATCGGACCCGTCTGGTTCGGACTCCTGCTCGACCATGGACTCGCGCAACAGATGTTTTTCGTTGTCAGCGCACTGCTGGTGGTCGCGGTGGGAACGGTGCTGCAGGTACGCCGTAACGACAACCTGTCCGGACAAACTTAGGAGTCCCCATGGACCTTGGCATTGCCGGCCGCCGCGCGCTGGTTTGCGCGGCGAGCAAGGGTCTGGGACGCGGCTGCGCGGAAGCGCTGGCGCGCGAAGGCGTGGACGTGACGATCCTGGCGCGGACGCCGGACACCGTGCAGCGTACTGCCGAGGAAATCGGCGCGGTCACGGGTCGCAAGGTAGCGTGGCTGGCCTGCGACATCACCACGCCGGATGGCCGCGCTGCGGCGCTGGCCGCCTGCCCGCAACCGGATATCCTGATCAATAACGCGGGTGGCCCGCCGCCGGGCGATTTCCGCGATTGGGACCGAGCCGCCTGGTTGCGCGCCATTGATGCCAACATGTTGACGCCGATCGAACTCATCCGTGCCACGGTCGATGGCATGATCGGTCGAAAATTTGGCCGTATCGTGAATATCACCTCGGCCGCGGTCAAGGCGCCGATCGACGTGCTCGGACTTTCCAACGGCGCACGCAGTGGCCTGACCGGATTTGTCGCGGGCCTTGCGCGCAAAGTCGCGGGCCACAATGTAACGATCAACAACTTGCTGCCAGGGTACTTCGACACGGACCGCCTGCGCGGCACGATGAGCGCGCGGGCGTCGGCACAGGGAAAGGCCATTGCCGACGTCATGGCGCAAGCGCAGGCGGGCATCCCGGCCGGCCGCTTCGGCAGCGCCGATGAATTCGGAGAGGTGTGCGCGTTCATTTGCAGTACGCGCGCGGGCTATCTCGTGGGCCAGAATATCCTGCTCGACGGCGGTGCGTATCCGGGCACTTTCTGATTTCAACTCTGCGACGGAATTCTAGTGATCGACCTTTACTATTGGACTACACCGAACGGACACAAGATCACCATTTTCCTGGAGGAGACCGGCTTGCCGTATTGCGTCAAGCCGATCAATATTTCCAAGGGTGAGCAATTCACACCCGAGTTTCTCGCGATCTCGCCCAACAACCGCATACCCGGTATCGTCGATAATTCACCGCCCGACGGCGGCGGTCCACTGGCGATGTTCGAGTCGGGTGCGATTCTTCTCTACCTAGCCGGCAAGACCGGCCGTTTCTATCCGAGTGAGTTGCGCGCGCGATGCGATTGCGCGCAGTGGCTGTTCTGGCAGATGGGGGGCCTGGGTCCGATGAACGGCCAGAACCACCACTTCGCGCTGTATGCGCCGGAAAAGATTCCCTACGCCATCAATCGCTATATCAACGAATCCGGGCGGCTGTATGGCGTGCTGAACAAGCGCCTGGCAGATCGCGAGTTCATCACCGGCGAGTACACCATCGCCGACATGGCGAGTTATCCCTGGATTTCGCCGGAGCGGCAGGGCCAGAACATCGACGACTTTCCGCACCTTAAGCGCTGGAAGGAAACGATCAGGGCGCGCCCGGCGGTCGTGCGCGCCTATGAAATTGCAAACGACCTCAATACCAAGCCTACGGTCAGTGACGAGGCTTCACGCAGGATCCTGTTCGAGCAGGACCAGGCGACGGTGAAGTAGTGCTTCGCCGAGGAAGTTTCGGGCTTTAATCGATGGCCAACTTCCTGCCTTTGAAGCAGCACATGTTCTACTGTCTCGACCGCTTCATCGAACAGTACGGGTTGCGCGGTCCCTTCCTGGAAATCGGCTGCGGCCGCGGCGACACCAGTGCCTACCTCGCGCAAAAGGGTTGGGAGGGACTGGCGATCGACTTCTCGGAATCGGCAGTGGCCGAAGCCCGAGTCAAGCTGCAACCGTTTGCGCAAATAGCCGTGCGCGAACAGGCATTTGACCAGTTGGATGGCCAATGGAATTGCATCATCCTGTGGGACGTGCTGGAACACTTGGACGATGACCGCGCCGCGCTGCGCGTCATCGAAAGGCTGCTGGCGCCGGGAGGCCAGCTGCTCATCGCGGTGCCGAGCAATCCCCGCGAGTGGCGCTGGGACGACGATTTCTACGGCCATTTCCGGCGCTATACTGAGGCCGACATCACGGCCAAGTTGACTGAGGCCGGGCTGCTGCCGCAGGTGTTCTGGGATTTCACCTTTCCGGTGTTCTGGCTCATGCGTCGGATGTACACGCGCATCAAGTCCGGGAAACCCGACGCGCCTTTGCAAGCGCCACCGACCAAGCAGGCGCTGACCAAGATGAGCGCCACGCGCAACGCCTGGGACCTGCCGCTCATCTCCAGCCTGCTCGAGCGCACGGCGGTCCTGTGGTTTCCGATTCATCGGCTGCAGTTCCGCTTCTTTCGCAATGCCACCGCCCGCGGTCACGAATTTTTTGTCCTCGCGCGCAAGGCGGGCGCCGATCAGCGGAACACCCAGAGCCGGTAAATGAGGTAGTTGCCGAACGTCATCAGCACGGTGGTCGTGATCTGCGCCGGCCAGAGCGAGAGTCCGAGCGCCAGGAACGCGATCAACAGCAGCGTATTCATTGCCAGCTGCAGCGCAATGGCGGCGGCAAAGCGGGTGCCGGCAACACGCATGCCGCGGGACGGTGCGAACACGTGCCCGTAGGACAAGGCGAATCGCGTCAGCGCACCGGCGCCGAAACCCAGTGCGCTCGCGCCCACACCCGGAACGCCTGCGCGCACAAAGCTGTACATCGCCGCGTAGTGGGCGACGACGGCGAGCGCACCTGTGGCGATATGAAGCGCAAAAGTGTGGATCCAATGCAGGATTCCGGTGCCAGCCCCGGGACGGCGAAAGAGCGTGCGCAACGGCATCGAGTCAGGGAGGCCGCCGCGTTACGGTGCGGCGAACAGCCGGTGACGATAGATACCTGTGCGGGCGAGAAAGCCGAGCAGCGTCGTGCCCACGACACCCCAGCCATAGCGCACCGAGCGCCGGAAGCCGATGGAGCTGGCTTCGGCAAAGTAGCGTGTGGGAACCGACACCTCGCCGATGCCATGGCCGCCGATGATCGCCTGCGCAAGGATCTGGTTGTCGAACACGAAGTCGTCGGAGTTGCGCTGCCAGGGAAGCGCGTCGAGCAGCGCGCGCGAGTAGGCGCGGTAACCGGTGTGATACTCCGACAGATGTACGCCGAGCATCAGGTTCTCGAAGAGCGTGAGCGCGCGATTGGCCAGATATTTCCACAGCGGCATGCCGCCACCCAAAGGAGTACCTGCGGCGCCGGTGCCCAGGATGCGCGAGCCGAGCACGACGTCGTAGATCTGCGAGGCGACCATGCCGGCCATGGCGGTGACCAGCCGCGGATCGTACTGGTAGTCCGGGTGGACCATCACCACGATGTCGGCACCGCGCGTCAGGGCCTCCTTGTAGCAGGTCTTCTGGTTGGCCCCGTAGCCCATGTTGTGCGGATGCAGGATCACGGTGAGGCCGAGCGCGCGCGCCACCGCCACCGTGTCGTCGTCGCTCGCGTCATCGACCACGATCACCTCGTCCACGATGTCATGCGGCAGGTCGCGCCACGTCGCCTCAAGCGTGCGGCCCGCGAGGTAGGCTGGCATGACCACGACAATGCGTTTACCGAGTAGCATCGGGAGCGGAAAGATCGGCGCGCGACGGGAGGGAGGGGGAGGGAAACACGATGATATGGGAATCCTCATACGTTGGCGTCCCGAACTTTCGGCGCAGGACTTCCTCGCAGTGCGCCGTGTCTGCGCCGATGGTTTCGCTGTGCCCCGCAACGGTGAGCAGGTAGGGCTTCTGCCAGATGACGTAGTCGATGGATCGTGATCGCAATGCCGCCGAGTCGGCGAGGTGTACGGCATTGGTGAAGCGGTAGCGCGGGTCCCGCGGCAATTCGCCCCCACGACGTTCGACGCACAATCCCGTGAGATAGCCCGGCAGCACGGTCTGCCGGCTCAAGCGCTCCCAACGCGGCGCGTCCCAGTCGTAGCTTTCGAAATAGAAGGGCGCCACGGCGATGCGCAGGCTGCCCGGGGATCTCGCGCCGAGCGTTGCCCAGAACGGGGACAGCGGAATGGCCTCGAATTGCGGCAAATACGGATTGTGATCGGGGCGGAAGTCGATGTAATAGACGAGGTGTTGCATTTGCGCGTTGGGATGGCGCAACCAGGGGATCAGTGGCGACCGGGCCGCGAGCAGGGCGATGGGCAGCACCAAAATCGCGATGCCGATCGTCTTGCGCAGCGGCGTTGCCGGGTGCATGACGCGAATGGCGACGCGCACCGTTCCCGCGGCCACGCAAACCAGCAGCAACGGGACGAAGGGCAACAAGTAACGCGCGATCGTCACCGGCAGGTGGCTCCACATGATGCCAGTGGCCATCACCAGGCCTAGCGTGAGCAACAGCCCGAGCGCGCCGGTACGCGCTACGGGCAGGGCGCGCCAGACGGTGGGCGCGCCCATGGCCGCGAACGCGACGCAGGCCATGACGACCGCGGTCGATGGCGTGCCGAGCCACGCATACCAGACGCCGATCAACGAATCCATGCCGGGCCGGTCGGCACCGCCTTTAGCCGCCAGTGACATCGGATGTGTCAGGAGCGGTGGCAGCACCAGAGCGGCGGTAATGGCGCCAGTCCATGCGGCCAGCGCCAGCCAGCGCAGGAACGCATGTCGGCGATCTGTGGGCGCCACGTTGCGCAGCGCGGCGAAACCCCAGAGCAGCGGCGCGGCGACGAACGGGCCGACCACGGGGTGCAGCCACGTGCAGAGTGCGGCCAAGACTGCGTACGTCGCTGCGGCAAGGAATTGTCCACGCGGCGCGGCGTGATAGCGCTGGTACGCCGCGTGCGCGCTCCAGCCCAGCAGCAATGTGATCGCATAGGGTCGCGCCATGCGGGAGAAGATGACCAGCAGCGGCGACAGGGCGATCAGCGTCGTCAATACTGCCGCGGTCGCGCGCCCGAGCCGGGGCGCGACATAGAGCGGCAGCAGCACCAGCGTCGCCAATCCGCAAACGAGCATGGGCCAGCGCAGCGTCAGTTCGGATACGCCGAACGCCTGCGCCTCTAACCAGTCGAGCATTCCCAGTGGAATGCTGTAGTCCGCGTAGCCGAAGTCGAAGAACATCTCGCGCGGAGAATGGCTGACGAACTGGTGGACCGCGTGCCACTCGTCATCGATAAGCACCTGGGCGGCGATCTGGTCCAGGCGCAGCCATGCGCCCAGGAGCACGGCCGCGCCCAAGACCACGAGCCAGAGGCGCTGACGGGCGAGGTCAGGGAAAGCGATGCCCGCCATGCGCGTGACAGGGACTAAATTGGCGCGTCGACGAAGGGAAAGGCACGCGCTGCCGCGAGGTCCGCTGCGCGCTCGAGCGCGGCATCGACGTCGAAGGCAATGTCACCGTCGGGCTCAGGCTGGCCGGTGGCGCGGATCGCGTGGAAGTCTTGAATGCGCCGGTCCATGAGATGCGAAGTCTCGACGTTCCCGAGCGCGTTGTAGATCGACTCGACGCGACCCGGAAATTTCTTCTCCCAGCCGCGCAACATCAACGACACCTGCCTGCGCTGCAGGTTTTCCTGCGAGCCGCACAGCGTGCACGGGATGAGCGGAAACTGCATCACCTCGGCGAAGTGCGCGAGATCGCGCTCGCGCACATAGGCGAGCGGACGGATCACGACATGCTTTCCGTTGTCGGAGACGAGCTTGGGCGGCATTGTCTTCAGCTTGCCGCCGAAAAAAAGATTGAGGAAGAACGTGGCGAGCAAGTCATCGCGATGGTGGCCGAGCGCGATTTTGGTGGCGCTCAACTCGCCCGCGACGCGATACAGCACGCCGCGACGCAAACGCGAGCACAACGAACACATAGTGGCGCCTTCGGGGATCAGGCGCTTCACCACGCTGTAGGTATCCTGCTCGGCGATGTGAAAGGCGACACCGCGTTGCTTGAGATAACGCGGCAGCACGTCGGCCGGAAAACCGGGCTGCTTCTGGTCGAGATTGACCGCGACGATCTCGAAGTCGATCGGCGCGCTATCGCGCAGTCCACACAGGATCTCCAGAAGGCCGTAACTGTCCTTGCCGCCGGAGAGGCACACCATCACGCGGTCGCCGCCCTCGATCATTCCAAAGTCCGCGATCGCCTGTCCCACCTGGCGGCGCAGCCTGCGCTTCAGCTTGTTGGTTTCGAATTCGGCCTTGCGGGGATCGCGCGGGTTGCCAAGCGCGCCCGACCGTTCCTGGGTTGCGGACGGTGACAGCGGAAAGGGAAGGGAGACCTCGCGGACTTCATCCATAGGTTCGATATTACGTTGTGCTGCGCGCGTACGGGCTCAATCGAACGCGCCCGGCGAGGCGAAATTCAATCGCGTTGAAACTTGACGTCGACGTCCAGGTTGGCTGTTTGGCCCGACGCAAGGGGCTCGAACTGCCAGCGCAGAAGCGCCTTGCGCGCTGCCTTGTCGAATACCTTTGGCGGCTGCGAGCCCAGGATGTCGACGGAAGTGACATTGCCGCGCGCATCCACGTGAATGCGCGCATTGACAATACCGCTATTCAGTCCTTCGGCCTCCCTGGGAAAGTCGGGCGGCTCCCGCGATATCGCTTTCAACGCCGTGGCAACCGGAGGGCGGGGTGCGACCGGAGCGGGCGCAACGGTGGCCAGTTGCACAGCGGGTGGCGCTTCCGCGGGAACATTGGATGGCGCGGGTGGCGTGACGACGGCGGCCACTGGCGGTGCGGCAACGGCGGCCGCTGGCGGCGCGGCAACGGGCACCGGCGCGGGATTGCTGACGATCGCGGGCGGAGGCGAATCAGTCGGGACCGCAATTGTCGCGGACTCAACGGGTGCTTTGTGGGGCGCAACGACAGGCGTGGGTAAGCCGGGCCGTATTTCCGGGCGCATTTCGGGCGCGTGCGCGTTGCCACGCAAAACAGTCGCGATGGCCGGCGCGCCGTCGATCGTGGTTTTCGCGGCGGGGAGAGGGGGTGCGGGCGCGATTGGCGCAGGCGTGGGCAGGCTGAGCATGGGTTGCGCTGTTTCGCGGGGCGCAGGATTGCCGCGCGTGCCAAACCAGATGCCCAATGCAAGGAGGAGGGCGGCGACGCCCGCCGCGAGCGGCAGCATCGGGCTTCGGCGGGAACGACCGATGATCACCGGTGTCATCGATGGCATCGCCGGAGTCGCTGCGCCTGAAGTGGGGACCGGGGACGATTTGACCTTGTGATCGGTCTTGGGAGTCGCCATGGCTACGGAAACAGTCGGCCCCTGTAGGCGCACCAGCTTCAGGTCGGCCAGCCGGGTCAGGTCGCGTGCGAGCTTATCCGGCTCGAGCTGGTGCTTCAGGGCTAGTTCCTCTACTGCGGCGGGGTGTTGCAGCAACGTCAGGACGCGCCGCTGGCCCAGCGACAATCCCTGGCTTGGCGTCGCAAGCTCGGCTTCGCCCGCGGTGGTCCGGGCGCACAGCATGGAGGGATCGAAAGCCATTGTTTTTCTTGGAGAAAATGTCCAAGATGAGGGAGTAGTGGGGCCGGATGTTAGCATGCCGTCGCGGCGGTGTTGCCGCGTTCTGGCTCATTAAGGGATAGGTCGAGCGTCCGGTTCGGCGAACATTTAAATTCATGCAATTTTCAGGCCATTTTCGCGGGAAAAGATGAATCCACGTATTTCCAGTCATTTTGATGGCGGCGCCATTACGGTGGTCGATGCGACGCGAGTTGAGGATTTGCAGGTCGCGCTGCGCCCCGATTCCCACGCCGACATCCGGCAATGGTTCTATTTCCGGCTTCAAGGTGCCGGCGAGCGTCCGGCCCGGATTCGCATTGTGAATGCCGGGAACGCCACCTACGCCGATGGCTGGCCGGGCTATTCTGCCGTAGCGTCCTACGATCGCGTGTCGTGGTTCCGGGTGCCGACCCGGTATGACGGCGCCGAGCTCGTGATCGAGCACGAGCCAACGCGCGACAGCATTTATTACGCCTATTTCGAGCCCTATACCTGGGAACGCCACCTTGGCTTGCTGGGACGCGCTGACGCATCTTCGCGCTCACGGGTCGGCGACTTGGGCGTGAGCGTGGAAGGCCGGGATCTCAACATGGTCATGGTCGGCGCGCCCGGCGCGGGGAAGAAGTCGCTTTGGGTCATCGCCCGCCAGCATCCTGGGGAGACCATGGCCGAGTGGTTCGTCGAGGGCTTACTCGACCGTCTGCTGGACCCCCACGACGCCATGGCCCGCGTGCTGCTCGACAATGCGGTACTGCACATCGTCCCCAATATGAACCCCGACGGCAGTGTGCGCGGCAACCTGCGCACCAATGCGGCCGGCGCAAACCTCAACCGCGAATGGATGACGCCATCACTGGCGCGCAGCCCGGAAGTGTTCCACGTGCGCGCTGCCATGCAGGCGACCGGGGTCGACGGCTTTCTCGACGTTCACGGCGACGAAGCGCTTCCCTATGTATTTACCGACGGCAATGAGCGCCTGGAGAATTATTCACCCAGGATGGCGGCGCTGGAACAGGGATTCAAGGCGGCGCTCCAGTTTGCCAATCCTGATTTTCAGACTGTCGAGGGATATCCGTCCGGGAAGGAAACCAAGACCAACCTGACCATCGCGTCCAAATGGGTGGGCCACACGTTCGGGGGCCTTGCGTTGACGCTCGAGATGCCGTTCAAGGACAACGCCAACCTGCCGGACCCACAACATGGGTGGAACGGCGCGAGGTCACGCCGCCTGGGTGCGGATGCGCTGACGGCATTGCACGCCATACTGCCGTCGTTGTGACGCGCGTCGTGCCAGCCGGTGCGCCGGCGTCGTAAACTTCACGATCCTGTTCGAGGGAGCCGCTGTGCAGACCATTCTGATCGCCAATCCAAAAGGCGGGAGCGGCAAGACGACGCTCGCCACGAATGTCGCGGGCTGGCTTGCCGGCAAGCGCCAGCGGGTCGCACTCGCCGATAGCGATCCTCAGCGTTCGGCAAGCGAATGGCTGATGCGGAGGCCGGCGCTGTTTCCACCGATCGGCGGCTTTGTCGGAGACGTCAGAAAAAAAGAATTGAAAGACGTTGCGCCGGATTGGCTCGTCGTCGACAGTCCCGCAGGTCTGCATGGGGACACGCTGCGTGATGCCATCCGCCGCGCCGATGCGATGCTCGTGCCGGTGTCACCCTCGGCGTTCGACATGGCCGCAACAAGGCACTTCCTGGAGGCGATAGCGGAGCACAAGGCGGTCAAGGAAGGCGGCATTGCGGTCGGCATCGTGGGCATGCGCGTCGATGCCCGCACGCGCTCGGCGGGCGAACTCGGTCAATTCCTCGAGAGATTTGACTTCCCGGTCGTCACCCATCTGCGGGACACCCAAGTCTACGTGACCTGTGCGCGCGACGGATTTTCGGTGTTCGACCTGCCGCGCTCGCGCGGCGAGCAAGACTGGGAGCAGTGGAAGCCGTTGACGCGCTGGATTGCGCGACAGGCGGCGGTGCGCAATAGCTGACGGAGTTCCACCGCAGCAATGCAAAGCGGCCGGACCCGTGAAGGCACCGGCCGCTCGAGGTCGATTCGCTGGTCCCGACTGATCGAACTCTACTTCTTCATTGCGTCGCCGGTCTTGGCGGCGGCATCCTTCGCAGCTTGCACGGCGTTGGCGGCGGCATCCTTGGTGGCGTCGCTGGCCTTCATCGCGGCATCCTTGGTTGCATCGCCTGCCTTCATGGCGGCATCCTTGGTTGCGTCGCCTGCCTTCATGGCGGCGTCAGAGGTCGCCTTGGCGGCGTCAGAGGCCGCGGCCTTGGTAGCGTCGGCAGCCTTGGCAGCGGCATCCCTGGCGGCGGTGGCGGCTTGTTCTGCCGATGCCTTGGCCGCGTCGGCGGCTTCCTTGGCCTTGTCGCCGCACGCGCTCAGCGTGAGAGCAAGTACCAGCGCGGCGAGCGTGGCAAATAGACGTTTGTTCATTGTTTCCCTCCGGGGCAAAGTGTGGGTGGCGGCGGGCCTGCAATACCGCACCCGTCGAAGGTCAATTTTACCGCATCGGAAGGCCAATTGTGGTGCAAAGCGACCCCCAAGTGCCTCTGGTGCCGGTTGGCGTACCACGAATGCGACGAACCGAAGTCGCACACACCAGAATGAAGACTTTCCGCCCATGCCGGTAGCATGGGCCGGCTCAGCTGATACACCGGTAACTCCCCGCAAACACCGGGTTGCTAGGGAAAACTTCGCGTCGGTCGCATCCGCCTACGCTCCTGTAACGCCAACATGACGCCGCTTCCGACGATGATGGCCATGCCTGCGGCGGACCAGCCATCCGGAAGTTGCCCGAACACGACGTAGCCAAACAGCGTTGCCCAGATCATCTGCAAATAGGTGAAGGGCGTCAGGAGGGATGCGGGCGCGAGCAGGAAGGCCGTGATGATGAGCCAATGCGCCACACCGGCAAAAAAACCCAGTAGCAAAAGGAGGCCCCCCTCACGCCAGGTCAGTGTCGCGCTGTCGAGTCCCCAGGGAAGTGCCAGCGTAAAGCCGACCGCGCCGATCAGTGCGCTATAGAAGAGGGTCGTGTGCGCGCTGTCGCCCGGCAGCTTGCGGGTCAGCAACTGGTAGAACGCGTTGCATACCGCGGTGCCGATCAGCAGCAGCACAGCGGGATGCAACACCGACGACCCTGGCCGGAGCAACACCAGGATCCCGATGAACCCCGTGACCGACGCGATCCAGCGTGCGCGCGTCGGCCGCTCTCCCAGCACCGGTTGCGAGAAGACGACGATGAAGATCGGCGCCAGGAACGTGATCGCGGAACCCTCGGCCAGGGGCAGATACCGCAGTCCCGCGAAAAAGCAGACGGTGGCCGCGAGCAGGAAGGCCGAGCGAATGAGCTGCATGCGCAGGTTGCGCGTGCGCCAGAAGCCGGGACCGGCGCGATGCCAGACAAAGGGCGTCACCACCAGCATCTGTCCCAGGTACCGCGCCCACACCACAAGGAACAGCGAATGGTCGCGGACCAGGTACTTTGCGGTGGTATCGAGCGACGTCAGGCACAGGCCACCCAGCAGGAACAGCGGAAGTGCCTGGCGAAGAGGGTGGTGGGTATGCGGCACAATGCCCGCGCAGAAAGACTATCGGGGCCGGCACCTCGAGGTAACTGGCCCGCGCGGGTCTTTTGGGATTTCGCTCAGGCGGCCTTGACCAGGTCCCGCAATACGAAGGGCAGGATGCCGCCGCCATTGTAGTAGTCGACCTCGATCGGCGTGTCGATGCGGCACAGGACGACCACGTTTTGTCTTGTGCCATCCTTGCGCGTGATCACAATTTCAAGGTTCTGCTGCGGCTTCACGTCCTTGGGAACCACGATGTCGACGGACTCGTCGCCCTTGAGCGAGAGAGTCTGCACCGTATCGCTGCCTTTGAACTGCAGCGGCAATACGCCCATGCCCACCAGGTTGGAGCGGTGAATGCGCTCGAAGCTCTTGCAGATCACCGCCTTGACGCCGAGCAGTTGCGTGCCCTTGGCGGCCCAGTCGCGTGAGCTGCCTGTGCCGTATTCCTCGCCGCCGAAGATGACCGTGGGCGTACCCTGAGCGATGTATTTCATCGCCGCGTCGTAAATGAACATCTTTTCTCCCGACGGTTGGAACACGGTCACGCCGCCTTCCTCGCGCGAGCCATCCGCCCGCGGCGGGATCATCAGGTTCTTGATCCGCACATTGGCGAAGGTGCCGCGCATCATGATCTCGTGATTGCCGCGGCGCGAGCCGTAGCTGTTGAAGTCGGCCTTGGTCACGTTGTTGGCCAGCAGCCACTTACCCGCGGGCGAGTCAGCCTTGATCGCGCCCGCAGGCGAGATGTGGTCTGTAGTGATGGAGTCACCGAAGAGACCCAGGACGCGCGCACCCTTGATGTCAGTGGTGGGCAGTGCCTTCATCTGGAAACCATCGAAGAACGGCGGCTTGGCGATATAAGTCGACGTAGGCCATCCATACACCTGGCCGGTAGCCCCACTGATCGTGCCCCACAGCGGATTGGCGGTGGCCAAGCTGCCGTAGAGTTTGCGGAACGTCGCGGGTTCGCGCGCAAACGGCAGCACGGCGGCGATTTCATGTGACGTGGGCCAGATGTCCTTGAGGAAGACCGGCTTGCCATCGCGGTCCATCCCCAAGGGCTCGGTGGTCAGGTCGCGCAGTACGGTGCCGGCAATGGCGTAGGCGACCACCAGCGGAGGTGACGCCAGGAAGTTGGCCTTGAGGTTGGGGTGGATGCGCGCCTCGAAATTGCGATTGCCCGAAAGCACCGCGGCACAGATCAGGTCATTGCTGACGATCGCGTCGTTGAATTCAGGCGCTAAGTCGCCGGCGTTGCCAATGCACGTGGTGCAACCGTACGCGGCGACGCCGAAACCCAGCTGCTCGAGGTAGGGTAGGAGTCCCGCCTTGGTCAGGTAGTCCGTGACGACACGCGAGCCGGGCGCCAGCGACGTCTTGATGTGGCGCTTGACCGTCAATCCGTGTTCGACAGCCTTCTTGGCGAGCAGTCCGGCGGCGAGCAGCACACCCGGGTTGGACGTGTTGGTGCAGGACGTAATGGCCGCAATCAACACGTCGCCGTTGCCGATCGCCACGTTCCTTTCGTCCGGCTGGCGCACGCGATCCGGTGTCGGACGGTTGTCGATCATCTCGACCAGGTCGCGCGGCTGGCCGTTGCCCGGCACCTGCATCGACGAATCGTGGATGGCGCCCACGCCATCGGGAACCCGTGCGGTCACGATGCGCTTGTTGAGTTCAGCGGCATCTTTAGCAAAGCCGTTCTCGGCGATCGGCTTGCTGAACAGTTCGCTGAACTTCGCCTTGAGATTGGAGAGTTCGATGCGGTCCTGCGGGCGCTTTGGGCCCGCGACCGATGGCTTGATCGTCGTGAGGTCGAGCGTGACCACCTGGGTGTAGTCGATCTCGCCGGTCCGTGGAATGCCGAAGAGTCCCTGCGCCTTGAAGTACGCGGTGAAGGCCTCGACTTCGGCGTCGGTGCGTCCGGTGGCCACAAGGTAGTCGACCGTCGCTTCGTCGACCGGAAAGAAGCCCATCGTCGCGCCATACTCGGGCGCCATGTTGGCGATGGTGGCGCGGTCGGGTACGGCGAGCGACGCGGCGCCCTCGCCGAAGAATTCGACGAACTTGCCGACGACCTTCGCGTTGCGCAGGAGCTCGGTGACCGTGAGCACGAGATCGGTGGCGGTGATGCCTTCGTTCAATTTGCCCTTCAACTCGACGCCGACCACGTCGGGCGTCAGGAAATATACCGGCTGGCCCAACATGCCGGCCTCGGCCTCGATGCCGCCTACGCCCCAGCCGACAACGCCGATGCCGTTGATCATCGTGGTATGGCTGTCGGTGCCAACCAGTGAATCCGGATAGTAGATGCCGTTCTTGTTGTGCACGCCGCGCGCCAGGTACTCGAGATTGACCTGGTGCACGATGCCGATACCCGGCGGCACGACGCCGAAGGTGTCGAAGGCCTGCATGCCCCACTTCATGAACTCATAGCGCTCGTTGTTGCGCGCGAATTCGAGCTTCATGTTGAGATCGAGCGCGTCCTTGGTGCCGTAGTGGTCGATCATGACCGAGTGATCGACGACCAGGTCGACCGGGACCAACGGCTCGATGACCTTGGGATTCTTGCCCATTTCGCTAGCGACATTGCGCATGGCGGCCAAGTCGGCCAGCAGCGGCACGCCGGTAAAGTCCTGCAGCACCACGCGCGCAACGACAAACGGAATTTCGTCGATGCGCGCGCCCTTGGGCGACCAGTTGGCGACCTGCCGCACGTGCTCCTCGGTCACCTTCTTGCCATCGCAGTTGCGCAGCACCGACTCCAGCACGATGCGGATGGAAACGGGCAGGCGCGAGACCTTGCCTATACCTGCGGCCTCCAGTGCTTGCAGCGCGTAGTACTTGCCGCTGCCGGACTTGAACTTGAATTCGCGGAGGGACTGGTGCAGGTTATGGCTCATGGCGGGACCTTAGGCATTGCGGTCGAATTGGATAGTGGTCGACGGTCGTTTCAGTGTTCTGGATACGGGGAGTGGCGACCCTGTGTAAATTACTTGCTTGACGGTACGGGACGCGGCGCTGCCTTGGGTGCGGGCATGACGGGCGGACGGTTCTGCATCGACATCATGTTGAATTTCTGGCCGGTAGCGGTCACCACATCGCCGGGCTTCATGTCGCTGCGGCAGGGGCCGACATTCTTTCCGTCGACCGTCGTTGTCGTTTCCTTCATGCCCATGAGGGGCGGGTCATAGGTTGCATTGACGACCGTGTGGTAGGAGACGTCGCCTTGCAGCGTCATCACGGAATGCGACGTCAGCGTGCTCTCGCCCAACTTGCACACCGACTCGCCGACGAATCGGGCGCCGTCGCGGCGCAGATCGAACTTCGAGCACATCTCCTTCCCCATGCCCTTGCCCATGTCCATCATCTGCTTCTGCACGGCCTCGTCGGTGCACACCGTGATCTTGCTGGGCGTGGCGGTGCCATTGCGATTATTGGATGTCGTGACTTCCCACTGTCCCGGCTTGAGTTTGGGATAGTCCTGGGCAGCGGCCGGGATACTCAGGCCGACGGCGAGGAAAATTAAGAGTGACGAGTGCAGGGGGCATGGAAAGCGCATGGGAGTCTTCGCGAGGTTGGTCAGGGGAAAGTAATTGCGGTCGGGGAAAATATCTCCGGGCGTCCCGCTTCAAATCACCATCAGGTCAACGAACTCATTCACCGGGAGCACCGATAGCCTGTTGGCATCGAGCGTCGCGTCGAGAATTGCCGCGCGTTGCTTTTCGGAAAAACGGCGAGCGAGATTGGTCTTGAATTTCTCGATCAGCACCGGCATCCCTTCCTTGCGTCGGCGGCGGTGGCCGATCGGGTATTCGACGACGATTTCCTTGGCCTTGCTGCCGTCCTTGAACTTGATGGTGATGGCGTTTGCGATGGAGCGCTTGTCTGGGTCATGGTAGTCCTTGGAGAACTGCTTGTCCTCGACGCAGACGATCTTGTCGCGCAACACGTCGATACGCGGGTCGCGCGCGATACTGTCCTCGTAGTCCGATGCAGTCAGGCGGCCGTGAATCAGTGGCACCGCCACCATGTACTGGATGCAGTGGTCGCGGTCGGCGGGATTGTCCAGCGGGCCCTTCTTGTCGATGATGCGTATCGCGGACTCGTGAGTACGTATGGTGATCTTTTCAATATCCGCCAGCCGCTCCTTCACCACGGGATGCAGCTGCATGGCGCACTCCACCGCGGTCTGCGCATGGAACTCGGCCGGGAAACTGATCTTGAACAGCACGTTCTCCATCACGTAGCTGCCATAGGGCCGCTGGAACTTGAACGGCACGCCCTTGAACAGCACGTCGTAGAAACCCCAGGTCTTGGCGGTCAGCACCGAGGGGTAGCCCATCTCACCCGTTTTCGCAATGAACGCAAGGCGCACGGCGCGCGACGTGGCGTCGCCGGCCGCCCAGCTTTTGCGCGAGCCGGTGTTGGGCGAATGGCGGTAGGTGCGCAGCGACTGGCCATCCACCCACGCGAGCGAAACGGCATTGATGATCTCGTCATGGCTAAGGCCCAGCATCTGCGCGACCACGGCTGTGGAGGCGACCTTGACCAGCACGACGTGATCCAGGCCCACGCGATTGAAGCTGTTCTCGAGCGCAATGACGCCCTGGATCTCGTGGGCCTTGATCATGGCGGTGAGCACGTCCTTGACGGTCAACGGCGCGCGGCCCGCCGCCACGTTGCTGCGCGACAGCCAGTCGGCCACGGCAAGGATACCGCCCAGGTTATCCGACGGGTGGCCCCATTCCGCGGCCAGCCAAGTGTCGTTGAAGTCGAGCCAGCGGATCATCGCGCCAATGTTGAACGCCGCCTGAACGGGATCCAGCACATGCGATGTTCCCGGAACACGGGCGCCATTCGGCACGACGGTACCTGGCGCCAACGGCCCCATGAGCTTGGTGCAGGCGGGATAGGTGAGTGCTTCGAAGCCGCAACCCAGCGTGTCCAGCAGGCAGTAGTGAGCCGTGGCGTAGGCCTCCTTGCTCGCGATCCTGTATTTCGTGACGTAGTCGACGATGTCGATCAGGACCTTGTCGGGCCTGGGGCGGACGTTGGAAACGGGTGCAGACATGAAAATCAGCTTTCGACGCAGTTGGATAGGAGCGGCCGGTTGGTTGTTCTCGAGGTGGCTCAACGTGCCGCCATTGCCTTTGCTCCACCATTGCAGATTGGCCAAGGCATTGACGTAGCGTGCGCCCGAGCCGACGCGGGTGGGCGAGCCGCGCGGGTCACTTGCGGTCCTTGAGCGCGACGAACGCCTGATCCTCCGGGCCCGTGTAGTTGGCGCTGGGTCGGATGATCTTGCCGTCGATGCGTTGCTCGATCACGTGCGCCGACCATCCGGAAGTGCGCGCAATGACGAACAGCGGCGTGAACATGGCGGTGGGCACGCCCATCATGTGGTAGCTGACAGCCGAAAACCAGTCGAGGTTGGGGAACATCTTCTTTGCGTCCCACATCACGGCTTCGAGGCGCGCTGCAATGGCGAACATCTTGGTGCTGTGCGCGGCCATGGACAAGCGGTGAGCGACATCCTTGATCACCGTGTTGCGCGGGTCCGAGATCGTATAGACCGGGTGACCAAAACCGATGATGACCTGCTTGGCCTCGACGCGCTGACGCACGTCCGCCTCGGCCTCGTCCGGCGTCAAGTAGCGATTCTGTACATCGAACGCGAACTCGTTGGCGCCGCCATGCTTGGGACCGCGCAACGCGCCGATCGCGCCGGTAATGGCGGAGTAAATATCCGAACCGGTACCGGCGATCACGCGGGCCGTAAACGTCGAGGCGTTGAATTCGTGCTCGGCATAAAGATTGAGCGACGTGTGCATGGCCTTGACCCAATGTTCGGGCGCGGGCTTGCCGTGCAGCAGATGCAGGAAATGGCCGCCGATGGAATCGTCGTCCGTCTCTACGTTGATGCGCTTGCCGTTGTGGCTCCAGTGATACCAGTAGAGGAGTACGGAACCGAAGGACGCCATCAGCCGGTCGGCGATGTCGCGTGCACCCGGCACGTTGTGGTCATCCTTTTCCGGAAGCGCGCAGCCCAACACCGATGCGCCCGTGCGCATGACGTCCATCGGGTGCGCGGCGGCGGGAATGGCTTCCAACGCCGCCTTGACCGGTGCCGGGAGTCCGCGCAAGGATTTCAACTTGGCCTTGTAGCCCGCGAGCTCGGCTACGTTGGGCAGGTTGCCATGAACGAGCAGATAGGCGATTTCCTCGAATTCACACACGTCGGCAATATCGAGTATGTCGTAGCCGCGATAATGCAGATCGTTGCCATTGCGGCCCACCGTGCACAACGCCGTATTGCCGGCGGTGACCCCGGACAGGGCGACCGATTTTTTCGCCTTCGGACCGGCGGCAGGCGGAACGGCTGCGTTCGACTCAGGTGTCATCGAGATTTGGCGAAGAGTTCGTCGAGCTTCTGTTCATAGTTTTGATAGCCGAGGTAGTCATAGAGCTCCGCGCGCGACTGCATCATCGGGACGACGGATTTCTGGGTGCCCTCGGTGCGGATCGTCTGATAGACCTTGAGCGCCGCGGCATTCATGGCGCGGTAGGCGGAACAGCAGTACAGGACGATATCCACGTCGGCGGACCAGAGCTCGGCCGTCGTGAACAGCGGCGTCTGGCCGAATTCGGTAATGTTGGCCAGTATCGGCACCTTGACCGCGGTCTTGAACTCGCGATACATCGTAAGGTCGGTCATGGCTTCCGGGAAGATCATGTCCGCGCCGGCCTCGACATACGCGACGGCGCGCTCAATGGCGGCGGGCAATCCCTCGACAGCGAGCGCGTCGGTGCGCGCCATGATCACGAAGTCCGGGTCCGTGCGCGCGTCCACCGCGGCCTTGACGCGGTCGACCATTTCTTCCTTCGAGACCACTTCCTTGCCGGGACGATGTCCGCAGCGCTTGGCGCCGACCTGGTCTTCCATATGCACTGCACCGGCGCCCGCCTTGATCATCGAGCGCACGGTACGCGCGATATTGAAGGCGCTGCCCCAGCCGGTGTCGACGTCGACCAACAGCGGCAGCGTCGTGACCTCGGTGATGCGGCGGACATCGGTGAGGACGTCTTCGAGCGTGCTTATGCCTAAGTCCGGCATGCCGAGCGAATTGGCCGCGACACCGCCGCCGGAGAGGTAGAGTGCCTTGAAGCCCGTGCGCTCGGCCATGCGCGCGGTGTACGCGTTGATCGCACCGATCACCTGCAGCGGGCGCTCGGTGGCAACAGCGGCGCGAAATCTTGCGCCGGCGGAAGCGGTGGCCATGTCTTCGTTCGCTCGCGTTAGGCGGGGCTGGTCAGCCGAGCAGGGTCGCCACGCCGGCGCGCTCTTCTTCCAGTTCCTTCAGTGTCACGTTCATCCGCTCGCGTGAAAACTCATCGATCGGAAGGTCCTTCACGCGCGTGTATTCGCCCCCTGCCGTCGTGACCGGGACGCCGTACATCACGTCCTGCGGAATGCCGTAGCTGCCATCCGAGGCCACACCCATCGTGACCCACTTGCCCTTGCTGCCCTGCACCCAATCGCGCACATGATCGATGGCGGCGTTGGCGGCGGAGGCAGCCGACGACAGGCCGCGCGCCTCGATGATCGCCGCGCCGCGCTTGCCCACGATGGGCAGGAACACATCGCGGTTCCAGGCTTCGTCGTTGATCAGCGCCTTGACCGACTGGCCGTCGACGGTGGCAAAGCGGTAATCCGCGTACATGGTCGGGGAATGGTTGCCCCAAACGATCAACTTCTCTATGTTGCCGACCGGCTTGGCCGTTTTGGCGGCAAGCTGTGAGAGCGCGCGATTGTGGTCCAGACGCAACATCGCCGAGAAATTTTTCTTCGGCAACGTCGGTGCGGAATTCATCGCGATATAGGCATTGGTGTTGGCAGGATTGCCGACCACCAGCACCTTGATATCGCGCGAGGCTACGGCGTCGAGCGCCTTGCCCTGCTCGATGAAGATCTTGGCGTTTTCCAGCAGCAGGTCCTTGCGTTCCATGCCGGGGCCGCGCGGTCGGGCGCCGACAAGCATGGCCACGTTGGCATCCTTGAAGGCGACCTTGGGGTCGCCGGTGCCGACCATGTCGGCGAGCAACGGGAACGCGCAATCCTCGAGTTCCATCATGACGCCACGCAATCCGGCCTGCGCCTTCTCGATCGGCAGTTCCAGCATCTGCAGGATCACCGGCTGATCGCGCCCGAGCATCTCTCCCGAGGCAATCCGGAACAGGAGGGCGTAGCCGATTTGGCCGGCGGCGCCAGTGACCGCAACGCGAAGGGGAGCTTTCATGGTCTTTGGGTCCTGTGGGCGATATCGAAATCCGGACTATTCAGGAAACGCCAGTACCTGCGTGCTGCGTTGCCCTATTGCAATGCAAGGAGGACCGGCCGCCTAAGGAGCAATCAGGGTCAATTGAGCGCCGCGTGCCGTCGAAAGGGACCTTCCCTGCAACGCCCTATTCTAGGCGCCGGTTGGTGATGGTGTCAATGTAGTCTTATAACTTATATAAGATATCAATTGAAGGATAGACAAGGGGCGGCCTCCCTGCCGATAATGACATTGCTGGCGCCACGTTGGCTTGGCGCGGCACCCCGATCCCATGCCATGTCGACGAACACGCCAACCTTTCGGCCCCTCTACCTGCAGATCAAGGCGCTCCTGGAGAAGAGCCTCGAGACGCGTGAATGGAGCCCCGGTGCCGCCATCCCTTCCGAAATGGACCTGGCCGGACGTTTTGGCGTCTCGCAAGGCACGGTGCGCAAGGCGATCGATGCCCTGGCCGCCGACAATCTCGTCGTGCGCCGGCAGGGTAAGGGCACCTTTGTTTCCACCCACACCGAGGAGCGCGCGTCCCAGTTCCGCTTCCTGCGCATTCGGCCCGACGATGGTCACGACGAATATCCTGGTAGCCGTCTCATCGACTTGAAGCGCGCCAAGGCCAGTGCGGAAGTGGCGCGTCTTCTGGCACTGAAACAAGGCGATCCGGTCGTGGTGTTGCGGCGCGTGCTGGAGTGGGATGGCGTGCCCGTCGTGTTCGATGAGATCACGCTGCCTGCGACACAGTTTCGAGGCCTGACGCGCGCGCGGTACGAAGCCTACCGCGGGTCGATGTATGGGTTTTTCGAAACCCAATTCGGCGTGCGTATGCTGAAGGCGCGGGAACGACTTTCGGCAATTGCGGCGGATTCGACGAGCGCCGCGATTCTGGGTGTCGCCGTGGGGTCGCCGCTACTCGCCGTTGACCGCGTGACGCTGACCTACGGTGACTTTCCCGTCGAGGTGCGGCGCGGGTTGTGCACCACCCGCGCGCACTACTATTTCAACGAACTGTTCTGAATTCGTCCTTCCGATTTTCCACGCGCTGGGGCATAGATCTTGGAAAGCGATTCGTATCAATAAAATGCCGGGAGGCCGGCGTGCTGCAGAGGCTTCGCAATTGGCGTCACCTGCGCCCTGAGGCTATAATTCATTGCTGTGCACAAAAAACCGCCAAAAACCGCCGTTTGGTTCCAAATTTCCGGACCGTTGACGCGCGCTGGTCTTGCGAAACTGATCGTCATTGAGGGAATGTGATGGCCGCACTCGACCGTCCCGTCGTGAAGCCGCGTCCGGTTTACCTTAATCTTCTGGCAATCCGCATGCCTTTGCCGGCGATCGTGTCCATCCTGCACCGCGCCAGTGGCGCCTTGCTGTTCCTGCTCGGCATTCCGCTGCTGCTTTGCGTGGTGCAGCAGGCAATGGCATCACCTGAAGCCTGGGCAAACACAAGGATGGCGCTCGATGCGCCATTCGCCAAGCTGGTGGCCCTGGCCCTCACCTGGGCCTTCATCCACCACCTGCTGGCGGGAATTCGCCACTTGCTTCTGGACGTCCATGTCGGCGTGGAGCTGCCTGCGGCGCGTCAATCTGCCGCGCTCACGTTGGTGCTGACCGTTGTCCTGACCCTGGCCGTCGCGGTGCGCCTGTGGTGATGCCCGACCGCATCGTAGTAGGCGCGAATTACGGTTGGCGCGACTGGTTGGTGCAGCGCGTGACCGCGGTATTCATGGCGCTGTACACGCTGTTGATCCTGGTCCTGCTCCTGTGGTTCGGCGGCCTTGATTTCGGCGCGTGGAACGCCATCTTCCACAATGAGGCGTTTCGCCTTGCCACTTTCGTGTTCATGGTGGCGCTGTTCTGGCACGCCTGGGTCGGGGTTCGCAACATACTGATGGACTACGTGAAGCCGGTGGGCCTGCGCCTGACGCTGCAAGTGTGCGTGATTGCCGCGCTGATCGGCTATACCGGCTGGACGATCCAGGTCCTGTGGGGCGCGCACTAGCGCGTGGACGATGGCTAAGCTTCCCGTCCAGAAATTCGATGCAATCATTGTCGGCGCCGGCGGCGCGGGTATGCGCGCGTCATTGCAGCTGGCCGAGGCCGGCTTGCGCGTCGCAGTGCTATCGAAGGTGTTTCCCACGCGGTCGCACACCGTGGCGGCGCAGGGCGGCATCGGCGCGTCGCTTGGCAACATGGCGGCGGACAACTGGCACTGGCACATGTACGACACGATCAAGGGCTCCGATTGGTTGGGAGACCAGGACGCGATCGAATACATGTGCAAGATGGCGCCGCAGGTTGTGTACGAGCTGGAGCACTTTGGCATGCCGTTCGACCGCAACCCGGACGGCACAATCTACCAGCGTCCGTTCGGCGGACACATGGCCAATTTCGGCGAAACGCCGGTGCAGCGCGCCTGCGCCGCGGCCGATCGCACCGGCCATGCGATGCTGCACACGCTCTATCAACGCAACGTGCGCGCTAACACGCAGTTCTTCGTCGAATGGATGGCGCTCGACCTGGTGCGCGACGCGGAGGGGCACGTCGTCGGCGTGGTGGCGTATGAAATGGAAACCGGCGAAGTCGTGATCCTGCAAGCCAAGGCGACGGTCCTGGCCACAGGGGGCGCCGGGCGCATCTTCGCGGCATCGACCAACGCGTTCATCAATACGGGCGATGGACTCGGCATGGCGGCGCGCGCGGGCATTCCGCTCGAAGACATGGAGTTCTGGCAGTTCCATCCCACCGGTGTTGCGGGCGCGGGCGTCCTCATTACCGAAGGCGTACGCGGCGAAGGTGGCATCCTGCTCAACAGCGATGGCGAGCGCTTCATGGAGCGTTATGCGCCCAACGCCAAGGATCTGGCTTCGCGCGATGTCGTGTCGCGCGCAATGGACCAGGAGATCAAGGAGGGCCGCGGCTGCGGGCCGGACAAGGACTATGTCCTCCTGAAGCTCGACCATCTCGGCCCGGAAGTCATCATCAAGCGGCTGCCCTCGATCCGCGAAATCGCGATCAAGTTCGCCAACGTCGATCCGATCAAGGAACCCATACCGGTCGTGCCGACCATTCACTACCAGATGGGCGGGGTCCCCACCAACGTGCACGGCCAGGTCGTCGCACCCTCATTGTCCGGCAATCCCAACACCGTGGTCGAAGGACTGTATGCGGTAGGCGAGTGCGCCTGCGTTTCCGTGCATGGCGCCAATCGCCTGGGCACCAATTCGCTACTTGACCTGCTCGTATTCGGGCGCGCTTGCGGCAATTTCATCGTCGACCAGAATCTTCCTGCGCAAGGCCAGAAGCACCTGCCCGCGGATGCCGGCGAACTTTCAATGGCACGCCTGGCGCGCCTGGAGGCTGCAACGTCCGGCGAATCCGTGCCGGTCCTGGCGCAAACGCTGCGCAAGACCATGCAGTTGCACTGTGGTGTGTATCGCAACCAGCAATTGCTGAGCGAAGGCGTGACCAAGGTGCTCGACCTGGAGCAGCAAATCGCGCACACCGCCATCAAAGACAAGAGCCGCGTGTTCAACACCGCGCGGGTCGAGGCGCTGGAACTGGACAACCTCATTGAAACCGCCAAGGCCACTGTCATCTCGGCGGAGGCACGCCGTGAGTCGCGTGGTGCCCAGGCGCGCAGCGACTATCCCGACCGCGACGACGCCGGCTGGCTGAAACACACGCTTTGGTATCGCGAGGGGAACAGGCTGGACTACAAACCGGTCAATTTGAAGCCGCTGACGGTGGACGCGTTTCCGCCCAAGGCACGCAGCTACTAGCGCGAGCGCACTGATGAAATTCCGCATCTATCGCTACAACCCCGAGCAGGATCCAGCGCCGCATTACCAGGATTATGACATCGCCTTGGAGTCCACCGACCGCATGCTGCTCGACGCGCTGATGCGTCTGCGCCAGGAAGACGACACGCTGTCGTTCCGCAAGAGCTGCCGTGAAGGCGTGTGCGGTTCCGACGCGATGAACATCAACGGCAAGAACGGGCTCGCCTGCATCACCAACCTGAACGAGGTGAAGGAGCCGGTCGAGTTGCGCCCGCTTCCGGGCCTGCCGGTGATCCGCGACCTGATCGTCGACATGAGCCAGTTCTTCAAGCAGTACCACTCGATCAAGCCCTACCTCGTCAACGATACGCCGGCGCCCGAAAAGGAGCGTCTGCAATCGCCGGACGATCGCGAAGAACTTGACGGCCTCTACGAATGCATCCTGTGCGCCTGCTGTTCCACGGCGTGCCCTTCGTTCTGGTGGAATCCGGACAAGTTTGTCGGGCCAGCGGGTTTGCTGGCGGCCTACCGCTTCATTGCGGACAGTCGCGACCTGTCGACCAGTGCGCGGCTGGACAATCTCGAAGATCCCTATCGGCTGTTCCGCTGCCACTCCATCATGAATTGCGTCGATGTGTGTCCCAAGAATCTCAATCCGACCAAGGCCATCGGCAAGATCAAGGACATCATGGTGAAGCGCGCGGTGTGAAGCGGCGGCGATCGTGCATTGGAAGCCTCTCGGATTCGGGAACCTGTGATGTCAACTGTGATGTCAACTGAGTTGTCCGTTGAGCGATTGAACCGCATACGCTGGCGCAGTCGGCGGGGAATGCTTGAAAACGATCTGATGCTGACGCGCTTCCTGGATGCGCGGGGCGACGAGGTGACCGAGGCGGAGGTCGCAATGCTCGACTGCCTGCTCGACCTCTCCGACAACGAACTATGGGATCTGATCGCCGGCCGGCGTGAACCGCAAGATGCCACCGTGATGCCGTTGCTCAAACAACTCCGCTCGCTTAGCTTTGCGTCAGATTTACCTCTCAATTCCGTACCCGCCGGGAGTTCTCGACAATGACAGACCGCACTGCCACCCTTAATTTTTCCGACGGCTCGCCTGATGTGGTATTCCCTGTCCTGTCCGGCACGGTGGGGCCGGATGTCATCGATATCCGAACGCTGTATGGCAAGACCGGCAAGTTCACGTATGACCCCGGCTTCCTGTCGACGGCGTCGTGCAGTTCGGCCATCACCTACATCGATGGCGACAAGGGCGAACTCCTTTACCGCGGCTATCCAATCGAGGAGTTGGCCACGCGGTGCGACTTTCTCGAGACTTGCTATTTGCTGCTCTACGGCGAGCTGCCCACGCCGGCGCAGAACGACGAATTCGTGCCGCTGGTGACCCAGCACACGATGGTGAACGAGCAGATGCATTTTTTCATGCGGGGTTTCCGGCGCGATGCGCATCCGATGGCAGTACTCACGGGGTTGGTCGGCGCGTTGTCTGCGTTCTACCCCGACTCCATGAATCTGCACGACGCCAAGCAGCGCGACATCTCGGCGATCCGCCTGATCGCCAAGCTCCCCACGCTGGTCTCCATGGCGTACAAGTATTCCGTCGGTCAGCCGTACATCTATCCGCAGAACGACCTGTCCTACGCCGGCAACTTCATGCGCATGATGTTTGCCACGCCGTGCGAGCCGTACCGAGTCAACGACGTGCTCGTGAGGGCACTCGATCGCATCTTCATATTGCACGCCGACCACGAGCAGAATGCTTCAACGTCGACGGTACGCATGTGCGCGTCGTCCGGCACCAATCCGTTCGCCGCCATTGCCGCGGGCGTGGCCTGCCTGTGGGGTCCTTCGCACGGTGGCGCCAACGAGGCGGCGCTGAACATGCTCTACGACATCCAGGCGCAGGGAGGGGTTGCGACAATCGGCGAGTTCATCACCAAGGTCAAGGACAAGAATTCAAACGTGAAGCTGATGGGCTTCGGCCATCGCGTGTACAAGAACTACGACCCGCGCGCCAAACTCATGCGCGAGACCTGCTACGAGGTGTTGAACGAGCTCGGACTTGCCGACGATCCACTGTTCAAGCTCGCGATGGCGCTGGAGAAAATCGCGCTCGAGGATGAGTACTTCGTGCAGCGCAAGCTCTATCCCAACGTGGATTTCTATTCCGGCATCGTGCAAAAGGCGATCGGCATCCCCGTGCCGCTGTTCACCGCCATCTTCGCGGTGGCGCGCACGGTCGGCTGGATTGCGCAGTTGAACGAAATGGTCTCCGACCCGGAATACAAGATCGGCCGACCGCGACAACTATATGTCGGCGCCACTCGGCGCACCGTCACGCCGATTGCCCAGCGGATCTGAGCATTTCGAAAGCCAAGGTGATGTCATGGGCACGATGAAGGATTTTGCAGATAGCAGCACCCTGTTCGGGTCGAATGTCCCGTTCATCGAGGAGCTTTACGAGCACTACCTCGCCGACGCCGCATCGGTCAGCCCCGACTGGCGCGATTATTTTGACGAGCTGCGCGCCGGTGCGCCTGATGTCGCCCATGCGCCGGTGATTGCCTCGTTTGTGGAGCTGGCAAAGAGCCGCAAGGTCGCCGGCGGCATGATCGATGCGGCAACGATGCACAAGCAGGTGCTCGTGCTGCGCCTGATCAGCAAGTTCCGCACGCTCGGCATGTTCTACGCCGACCTTGATCCGCTACAGCGGCACGAGCCGCAATACATTCCCGATCTCGACCTGCGCATGTATGGCTTCACCGAGGCCGACATGACGACCGAGTTCGATGTCGGCTCGTTCAAGGCCGGCCCCGCGCGGATGCGCCTGGCCGACATCATCTCGGCACTGAAGGAGACTTACACGCGCACGCTCGGCGCCGAGTACATGTACATCACGGACACGGCCACCAAGCGTTTCTTCCAGCAGCGGCTGGAACCGATCCGCTCGACACCGACGTATTCCGCGGACGAACGCCGCCACATCCTGGAGCGTCTCACGGCGGCCGAGACGCTCGAACGCTACCTTCACACCAAGTACGTCGGCCAAAAGCGCTTCTCTGGCGAAGGCGGCCTCACGATGATCCCGATGCTCGATCGCCTGATCGAAAAGGCGGGTGCGTCGGGCGTCCAGGAAATCGTCCTGGGCATGGCGCATCGCGGGCGCCTCAACGTGCTGGTCAACACGCTGGGCAAGATTCCCGCCGACCTGTTCTCGGAATTCGAGGGCAAGACCGCGCAGGACTTGGCCGCGGGCGACGTCAAGTATCACCAGGGCTTCTCCTCGGACGTGTCTACCCCCGGCGGTCCGGTGCATCTGACGCTCGCCTTCAATCCTTCCCACCTGGAGATCGTCAATCCCGTCGTCGAAGGCAGCGTGCGCGCGCGCCAATTCCGGCGCGGCGACACCAAAGGTGACCAGGTGATGCCGGTGCTGCTGCACGGCGATGCCGCCATCGCCGGGCAGGGCGTGAACCAGGAGTGCCTCAACATGGCGCAGACCCGCGGCTTCTACACGGGCGGCACCATCCACATCGTCATCAACAACCAGATCGGCTTCACCACTTCCGACCCGCGTGACACGCGCGGCACAATCTATTGCACTGATATCGCAAAGATGGTCGAGGCGCCGATCCTGCATGTCAACGGCGACGACCCCGAGGCCTGCCTGCTGGCCGTGGAGATCGCGCTCGAGTACCGCCAGCAGTTTCACAAGGACATCTTCATCGACTTGGTGTGCTTTCGGCGCCTGGGCCACAACGAGGCCGACGAGCCGATGGTGACGCAGCCGCTCATGTACAAGAAGATCGCGCTGCATGAGGGCACGCGCAAGCTCTACGCGGACAAGCTCGTCGCCGAAGGTCTGGTCACCGCCGAAGAACCCGACGCGATGATCGCCACCTACCGCGCCGCGATGGATCGCGGCCAGCACACGAACAAGACGATCCTGTCGAACTACAAGCCGCCGTTCACCATCGACTGGAAGCCGTATGCCAATCGCCACTGGACCGACCCCGCGGCGACGGCGGTTCCCGTCAAGCAGTTGCGGATACTGTCGCAGAAGCTCACGACGGTGCCCGACGGCTTCAAGTTGCATTCCCGCGTCGAAAAGGTGATCGCCGACCGCCGCGCGATGGGCGAGGGCGAACTGCCGCTCGACTGGGGCATGGGCGAATCGCTGGCCTACGCATCGCTGCTCGACGAAGGTCACGGCGTGCGCCTGGACGGCGAGGATGTCGGGCGCGGCACGTTTTCGCACCGGCATGCGGTGCTGCACGACCAGAATCGCGAAAAGTGGGACGACGGCACCTGGATTCCGCTGCAGCACATCAAGCCCGGCCAGCCCGCGTTCGAGATCATCGACTCGGTATTGACCGAGCAGGCCGTACTCGGGTTCGAGTACGGCTATTCGACGTCCGATCCAACGCGACTGGTGATCTGGGAAGCGCAATTCGGCGATTTCGTGAATGGCGCGCAGGTGATCATCGACCAGTTCATCAGCGCCGGCGAAGTGAAGTGGGGCCGGATCTGCGGCCTCGTATTGCTCCTCCCGCACGGCTTCGAAGGACAGGGGCCGGAGCACTCTTCAGCGCGCCCGGAACGCTTCCTCCAGTTGTGCGCGCAGCACAACATGCAGGTGTGCGTGCCGAGCACACCGGCGCAGGTCTTCCACATGCTGCGGCGGCAGATGTTGCGCAAATACAGGAAACCGCTGATCGTCATGAGCCCGAAGAGCTTGCTGCGCCACAAGGAGGCCGTGTCATCGCTCGAGGACCTGGCCACGGGCGGCTTCCAGAACGTCATCGGCGAAACCGACAAGCTGGTCGCCAAGAAGGTGCGACGCGTCCTGGCTTGTTCAGGCAAGGTCTACTACGAGCTGCTCGCGCATCGCCGCGACCAGAACATCGACGACATCGCGATCATCCGCGTCGAGCAGCAATATTCGTTCCCGCACGCGGACTTCGCGGCCGAAGTCGCGAAATTCCCCAATGCCAAGGAGGTCGTCTGGGTGCAGGAAGAGCCGCAGAACCAGGGTGCGTGGTATCGCCTTCGGGCGTACCTGCGCAGCGACATTCCCGACAACCTTGTGCTGGCATATGCGGGGCGCGCAATTTCCGCGTCGACGGCGGTGGGCTATAGCAGCAAGCACAACCAGGAGCAGAAGCAACTTTTGGAAGACGCCTTCGCGGCCAAGCTGGCTTCGGGCGAAATGCTGATCGCAAGATAAGCGCGCGCCAAAGCGCTGACCAAGCGCACCGAAATTTTATCCAGGATAAGAAATCAATGCGTATCGAAGTGAAGGTCCCGCAGCTCCCCGAATCCGTGGCCGAAGCCACGCTCGTCAGTTGGCATAGACAGCCGGGCGATGCCGTCAAGCGGGACGAAAACCTCATCGACGTCGAAACCGACAAGGTCGTTCTCGAATTGCCGGCCCCTGCCGATGGCGTGCTGGTCGAACTCGTCAAGCCGGATGGCTCCACCGTGACGTCGAACGAAGTCATTGCCGTGATCGATACGGAAGGCAAGGGCGCGGCGCCCGCGCCTTCGCCAACCAAGGCAGCAGCGGCCCCGGCGGTCGCCGGCGTACCTGCAACTGTGAAACCTGCAACTGCACCCGGACCGACCGCCTCGGCGGCCACGGCGCTTCCGGCGGCGCGCAAGATGATGGCGGATCAGGGCGTGGATCCCGCAAGTGTCGATGGCACCGGACGTGGCGGACGCATCACCAAGGGCGACGTGATCGCCGCGACGGCGGCCAAGCCTGATGCCACGAGCGCGCAGGTTCCATCGGAGTTTTCCGCCCCGCCGGCGCCCATGGTGGCCAAGGCGCCCGCCGCGAGTCTTCCTCAGGCACTCGGATCGCGTCCGGAGCAGCGCGTGCCCATGTCCCGGTTGCGCCAGCGCGTCGCCGAACGTCTCGTGCAATCGCAGTCCACTGCGGCCATCCTGACCACGTTCAACGAAGTGAACATGCAGCCCATACTCGACTTGCGCGCCAAGTACAAGGATCGCTTCGAGAAAGAGCATGGCGTCAAGCTGGGCTTCATGGGCTTTTTCGTGAAAGCCGCCGTGCATGCACTGAAGAAATATCCGGCCGTCAACGCGTCGATCGATGGCACCGACATCATCTATCACGGCTATTTCGACATCGGCATTGCCGTGGGCAGTCCACGCGGCCTGGTCGTGCCGATCCTGCGCGATGCCGACCAGATGTCGCTTGCGGAAATCGAGAAGCAAATCGCCGAGTACGGCAAGCGCGCCAACGACGGCAAGCTCACGGTACAGGAACTCACCGGCGGCACCTATACGATCAGCAACGGTGGCGTATTCGGATCGATGCTGTCCACGCCGATCATCAATCCACCGCAGTCGGCGATCCTCGGCGTGCACGCCACCAAGGAGCGTGCCGTGGTGGAAAACGGACAGGTGGTCGTGCGTCCGATCAACTATCTGGCGCAATCGTACGATCACCGGATCATCGACGGGCGCGAGGCGGTGCTGTCGCTCGTCGCGATCAAGGAAACATTGGAAGATCCCGCGCGTTTGCTTCTGGATATCTAAAGAGTCGGCAATGGTTGAAGCATTCGACATCGTGGTGATCGGCGCGGGACCGGGCGGCTACATTGCCGCCATTCGTGCGGCGCAACTGGGCTTCAGCGTCGCGTGCATCGACGACTGGTCGCGCGCCGACGGCAAACCGGCGCCCGGAGGAACGTGCACCAACGTCGGCTGCATCCCGTCGAAGGCGCTGCTGCAATCATCGGAGAACTTTGCCCACGCGGGTCATTCGTTCGCAGACCACGGCATCGACGTCAAGGGATTGTCCATCGACGTGCCGAGGATGATGGCGCGCAAGAACAAGGTCGTCGCGCAGAACAACGACGGCATCCTGTACCTGTTCAAGAAGAACAAAATCACGTTTTTCCACGGCGTCGGTTCGTTTGTGGGCAAGGAGGGCGATACGTGGCAGGTCGACGTCACCGGGGCCAAGGCGGCCCAGCTTGTCGCCAGGCACGTGATCGTCGCGACCGGCTCGCGTCCGCGGCCCTTGCCAGGCGTTGCCATTGACAACATTCGTGTCCTCGACAATGAGGGCGCATTGGCCATTCCCGTCGTGCCCAAGCGCCTGGGCGTGGTGGGTGCGGGTGTCATCGGACTCGAGATGGGCAGCGTCTGGCGTCGTCTGGGCGCGGAAGTGACCGTACTGGAAGCGCTACCGGCGTTCCTGGGTGCGGTCGACATTGCGGTGGCCAAGGAAGCACTCAAGCTATTTACCAAGCAGGGCCTTGCCATTCAGACCGGGGTGAAAATCACCAACGTGACGGTGGGCAAACAGGGCGTGACTGTTGCCTACACCGATTCCGCCGGAAAGGAGCAGAGCGTCCAGTTCGATCACCTGATCGTCTCCATCGGACGCATTCCGTATACGGCCACGCTCGGTGCCGACAAGGCCGGATTGCAACTCGACGAACGCGGATTCATCGAGGTCGATGTCGAATGCCGCACCAATCTTGCCAACGTGTGGGCAATTGGTGACGTGGTGCGCGGACCCATGCTTGCGCACAAGGCCGAGGAAGAGGGCGTTGCGGTCGCTGAGCGAATCGCCGGCCAGCACGGCCACGTCGATTTCAACACGGTGCCCTGGGTCATCTACACGGCGCCCGAAATCGCGTGGGTGGGGCAGACGGAACAGCAATTGAAAGCAGCGGGCGTGGATTTTCGCGCGGGGACGTTTCCCTTTCTGGCCAATGGCCGGGCTCGCGCACTGGGTGACACCAGCGGCTTCGTCAAGATCCTGGCGGATCGCAAGACGGACCGCATCCTGGGCGTGCACATCATCGGTCCGCAGGCCTCCGAGCTGATTTCCGAGGGTGTCGTGGCCATGGAGTTCGGCGCATCGAGCGAGGACCTGGCGCGCATCTGTCATGCCCACCCATCGCTGTCGGAGGCGACCAAGGAGGCCGCGCTGGCGGTAGACGGACGGACGCTGAATCTTTAGGATGTTCATAGTAATTGCATTACCGAACGGGACGCGGGCTTCACCACGCAACGGTAAAGGTATCGGAGGAACGTTGAACGGCACCAGGATCGCATTGGCTGCATTCGGGCGGACGGCAGGTGTTGCCGGTGGACGTTTGGCGTGATTGGGGCGCTCGCCTCTCAATCCGACATGCGCCGCGAAGGCGCGCTCTTCGATTACCTTGCACCGCTGCTGAAGAAGCGGCACGCGACCCTGGATTCCGCGCAAGTCGCAGCGCTGGACCGGTTGCGGCGATTGTCCGACGAACTCACGCAATTTCGTGCGGCGCGCCAATCCACGCTTACGCGCATTTTCGCGGCCCCCGATGTCCCGCGCGGCGTCTACCTGTGGGGTGGCGTCGGGCGCGGCAAGAGCTTCCTCATGGACAGTTTTTTCGCAACGGTGCCGATACGGCGCAAGACGCGCGTCCATTTCCACGCGTTCATGCGCGACGTGCACGCGGACCTCAACACGCTGAAGCACGAGGTCGATCCGCTGGCAACCGTGGCAGCGCGCATCGCCAAGCGTTGGCGACTTATCTGCTTTGACGAATTCCATGTCTCGGACATCGCCGACGCGATGGTCCTGGGTCGCCTGCTCGCCGCATTGTTCGGCGCCGGGGTCGTGTTCGTGATGACGTCCAACTTTCCACCTTCGGGTTTGTGGCCCAATGGGCTGCTGCGCGAGCGCTTTCTTCCCGCGGTCGAACTCCTTGGGCAGTGGCTGGACGTGCTCGAAGTCGATGCCGGCGTCGACTACCGACTGCGCACGCTGGAACAGGTCAATACGTTTCATGTACCGGCAGGTGCGCTGGCCGATGCGGCATTGGAACGCGCCTTCGATGCCATCGTAAGCGGGACGGACGAAAGTCCGAAGCTCACCGTGGATCATCGGCCGCTGCTCGCGCGGCGGCGCGCCGGGAGCGCGGTATGGTTCGACTTCCGTGTACTGTGCGATGGCCCGCGTTCGCAGCGCGACTACCTTGAACTCGCCCGTCGTTTTTCGATTGTGTTCGTTTCCGACATTCCGGTCATGACAGCGCAGGATGGTGACCGCGCGCGCCGCTTCACCTGGCTGGTGGACATTCTGTACGATCATCGGGTAAAGCTGCTCGCGTCCGCCGCAACTTCGCCCGCGGACTTGTATGTCGCCGGCCCCAACGTCCAGGAGTTCCCGCGCACGGTGAGCCGGCTCGCCGAGATGCGCACGCGCGATTATATGGCCATGCCGCACATTGCGGACGACAGGGCATTCGCCGAATCTGCGTGATGAACAATGCATTGATCAAAGCCCATAGTTCCTAAAGGAGACATCCGTGCACAAATTCAAGGCCTACCGCACCTTCGAAGAGAACAAGGTTGTTTCGAGCCGGTTCGTGGAAATGACGCTTGATGAACTCGATCCCGGCGAGGTCGTCATAAAGACCAAGTATTCGACGATCAACTACAAGGACGCGCTTTCCCACAACGGTGCTGGCCGAATCATGCGCAAGTATCCGACGAACGCCGGAATTGACGTGGCCGGAACGGTCGAGGCGTCGGTGGATCCGCGTTTCAAGGCGGGCGACAAGGTAATCGTCACCGGTTATGACTTCGGCGTCGCACACGATGGCGGGTATGCGGAGCATGTGCGCGTGCCGGCCGACTGGGTGGTGCGGCGGCCGGAGAGCATGACGGCGTTCGATGCCATGACCCTTGGCACGGCCGGCTACACCGCCGCGCTCGCGGTACGGCTCATGCAGCACAATGGACTAACGCCGGCGTCGGGTCCGGTCGCGGTCACGGGCGCTACGGGCGGGGTCGGCTCGGTCGCCATTGAAATCCTTGGAAAGCTCGGCTTTCACGTGGTCGCGATCACCGGCAAGCCGGAAGAGGCAGCGTATCTCAAGGATATCGGCGCGTCGGAGGTCCTGCTGCGGCAATCGCTCGATCTCACGAGCATCAAGCCTTTGGGCAAGGCGACGTGGGCCGGCGTCGTGGACAATCTGGGTGGCGACATGCTGGCTTCGCTCGTGTCCACGATGAAGGTGGGTGGTACCGTGACCGCGATCGGCCTGGCGGCGGATTACAAGCTCAACACGACCGTCATGCCCTTCATCCTGCGCGGCGTGCATTTGCTGGGGGTGGACAGCGCGAACACGCCGATGACGCTGCGCCAGACGGTCTGGAACAAGCTCGCGGTCGAGTGGCGTCCGGACCGGGTGCACGACATGGTGCGGACCATCGAATTCGACGAACTGCCCACGCATTTCGATGCGTACATCAAGGGACTGGTGCGTGGCCGCACGGTGGTGCGCATTGCACCCGATTCGCACGGAGGCTGATCCAGCGCAAAAGCCATCTCGCAGGCGGGGTGCACAATGGGTTGTACCGACGCCAGGTTGTACCGACGTCTTTGCCCGAACCCACAGAAAGCGCCCATGGCCACGTATCAGGAATTTCATCACCGCTCGCTGGCCGACCGCGACGCCTTCTGGCGCGAACAGGCGGCGCTGATCGATTGGCAGACGCCGTTCACGACCGTTCTTGATTACTCGCGGCCCCCGTTTGCCCAATGGTTTGTCGGCGGCCGCACCAACCTCTGCCACAACGCCATCGACCGTCACCTGATTAACCGGGGAGGCCAAACGGCAGTCACGTATATCTCCACCGAAACGGATACGGTAACGCATTTCACTTATCGCCAGTTGCACGCGGAAGTGAACCGCTGCGCGGCCGCACTGCAAGCCTTGGGCGTGGGTCGCGGCGATCGGGTCCTGATTTACATGCCGATGATTCCCGAAGCGATGTTCGCGATGCTCGCGTGCGTGCGCATTGGCGCCGTGCACTCGGTGGTGTTTGGCGGCTTCGCGGCACACAGTCTCGCCACGCGCATCGACGACGCGCAGCCCAAGGTGCTCTTCACGGCGGATGCCGGCATGCGTGGCGGCAAACCCGTGCCCTACAAGCACCTGGTCGACGAAGCGATGCGATTGGCCAGGTATCCGCCAGCGTCGGTGGTCATTGTCGACCGCGGAATTGACCGCGGCTTTGCCAGGGTGACGGGTCGCGACCTTGACTACGCGTCACTGCGCGAGGAACACATCGACGCGAGGGTGCCCTGCGCGTGGCTGGAGTCGAGCGAACCCTCCTACATCCTGTACACCTCCGGCACCACCGGCAAGCCCAAGGGCGTGCAGCGCGACACCGGCGGCTACGCGGTAGCCCTGGCCTCGTCCATGCGTCACATTTTCAACGTGGCGCCGGGCGAAACGATGTTTACGACGAGCGACATCGGCTGGGTCGTCGGCCACTCCTACATCATCTATGCGCCCCTCCTTAACGGCTCGACCACGATTCTCTACGAAGGCCTTCCGATCCGCCCCGATCCCGCCATTTGGTGGAAGATCGTCGAGGAATACAAGGTCACAACGATGTTCAGCTCGCCGACCGCGATCCGGGTTTTGAAGAAGCAGGACCCTTCGTTCATGGCCAAGCACGACGTGTCGGGACTGCGCTATCTGTTCCTGGCCGGCGAGCCGCTGGACGAACCCACGGCACGCTGGGTATCCGACGCGCTGGGCGGCGTGGCCATTGTCGACAATTACTGGCAGACGGAATCCGGGTGGCCGATCCTGTCGGCGATGCCGGGCGTCGAGGACACACCGCGCAAATTCGGCAGTCCGTCGTTCCCCGTTCATGGCTACGACGTCCGCGTGCTGCATGAGGCCACAGGAGAGGAGGTCGGCCCCAACGAGAAGGGTGTTCTGATGATCATGCCGCCGTTGCCGCCCGGCTGCATGACCACGATCTGGGGCGACGACGACCGGTTCGTGTCGACCTATTTCGAAACCTTCAAGGACAAGCTCGCCTATTCGACATTCGATTGGGCCACGCGCGATGGCGATGGCTACTATTTCGTTCTCGGCCGCACGGACGATGTCATCAATGTCGCCGGCCATCGCCTGGGCACGCGCGAGATCGAGGAGGCGGTGCAGGCGCATGCCGGCATTGCCGAAGTTGCCGTGGTCGGCATGGCGGATGCGCTGAAGGGCCAGGTCCCGGTGGCGTTTGCGGTGGTGAAGGATCCGGCCACGGTTGCCGATGCCGCGGGCATCGCCAGGATGCGCAAGGAAGTGCTGGATACGGTCGATCGCGAACTGGGCGCGATTGCGCGACCCAGCGCGGTTTATTTCGTCACGACCTTGCCCAAGACGCGCTCCGGCAAGCTCCTGCGGCGTTCGCTCCAGGCACTCGCCGAGGGGCGGGACCCCGGGGACCTGACCACCATCGAAGACCCTACCGCACTGGAGCAAATCAAAGCCGCACTCACCGCAATGGGCCCGTAAGCGATAATGCGAGGTTGACCTCCCTCAATTGCGTCATTGTCCTTGCCTGCGTCGCCACTCTTGCCCGCCACCGACACGCCTGGTCCTCCCGCCTTCCCGCACCATGTACCGCTCGCGGCTTTGCGCCGCGGCGGCGTGGTGGAGAGCGTGCACACCGGTTCCGTGGCCGTGGTCGACGGCCAGGGTCGCCTCTTGTATTCCGCGGGGGACCCGGACTCCTTTACCTTCACCCGCAGTGCGTTGAAGCCCTTTCAGGCACTGCCCTTCGTCGCTGCCGGCGGCGTGGAACGTTTCGGGTATTCGCGGGCACAGGTCGCGCTGCTGTGCGCCAGCCACTCTGGCGAACCGCGCCATGTCGACGCTGTCGCGGACATGCTCACTCGCGCGGGGAACGTCGTGGAGGAGCTCCAGTGCGGCACGCATCCGCCCACCTATTTCGACCTGCGCGGCGAGGTCCCGCCGCCACCACCTTACTCGCCGCTCGCGCACAACTGTTCGGGCAAGCACAGCGGCATGCTGGCCTTTTGCGTCCACTGTGGCCATTCCAAACATGACTACCTGGACCTGAACCACCCATTGCAGCAACAGATTCGCCACGCGGTTTCACGCTTCACGTCCACCCCGCCGGATCGCCTGGTCGCCGGCGTGGACGGATGCTCGGCGCCCAATTACGCGGTTCCCTTGTCCGGTCTCGCGCGGGCCTTTGCACGACTTGTGGCGACGGACGTGGATGCCGAATTTGGCCGCGCGCCCAAAATTCTCGCCGATGCGATGTCGGCGCATCCGGAAATGGTTTCCGGCGAGCGACGCAACGACCTGGCGCTCATGCAGGCCGGCCGCGGCGACTGGGTTACCAAGGTCGGCGCGGAAGGCGTCCAGGCCATCGGTGTCCGCAGTCGCGGCTGGGGCATTGCGCTCAAGGTGGCCGACGGCAGTGCCCGGGGCCTGCATCCCGCCACTGTCGCGGTACTCGACCAATTGGGATTGCTGGACGCTGCTGCAATTATTGCGCTGGCGCAATGGGGTCATCCGACCATCAAGAACTACCGGGGCACGACCACCGGGGACATCCAACCGTTAGTTGTCTTGGACAAACTTCCAGCCGGGTTGGCCCTCGGGCCCGGACCATGAGCCTGCCCAGGAGGCCCGTCCAGGGGATAACCCTGCCGCGCAATGAACTAAACCCCCCTGCAGCAGTCTGTTACGCCAAGCGTGCACCGCAACTTCGCCCGGGTTCGCCATCTTCGGTGGGTCGTCGACTCCAGAGGGCTCGACTTGGCTGATGCGGAATAAAAACCAATGATTCAGGGACGACCCGCCAGTGGGTGACCGCGAAGTCGATCAGCAGCTGGTAGAGCGGGCGCAGCGTGGCGACAAGCGCGCGTTCGAGCTGCTGGTAGTGAAGTACCAGCGCAAGCTGGTGCGGCTCTTGTCGCGGTTGGTACGCGACCCGGCCGAGGTCGAGGATGTGGCGCAGGAGGCCTTCATCAAGGCGTACCGTGCCCTCCCGAGCTTCCGGGGCGACAGTGCGTTTTATACGTGGCTGTATCGAATTGGCATCAACACGGCCAAGAACTACCTGGTTGCGCTGGGCCGGCGGGCACCGACGTCCACCTCATTCGACAACGAGGAGGCGGAGGGCTTCGAGGATGCCGAGCAATTGCGGGACAGCGCGACGCCGGAAGACGAATTGATTGGCAAGCAGATTGCGGCAACGGTAAACCGCGCGATGGATGCACTGCCCGAAGACCTGCGCACGGCGATCACGCTGCGCGAGATCGAGGGCCTGAGTTACGAGGAAATAGCCAGCGTGATGAATTGTCCGATCGGTACTGTGCGCTCGCGAATCTTTCGCGCGCGCGAGGCGATCGCCGCCGAACTGCGGCCGCAGCTCGGCACCGATGCAAACCGGAGATGGTGATGAACGAGAAAATTTCGAGACTGATGGACGGCGAGGTCGACCCGCAGGAATTCGAGCAGATCTGCGCGGCAATGAAGACATCGGACGCCCTGGACATCTGGGCGTGCTACCACGCGATCGGCGACCAGTTGCGTGGTGCCGGCACTCGAAGTTCGCACGAAGTATCCTCGCTATTCACTTCGCGGTTCTGCGCGGCGTTGTCCACCGAGCCGACGATACTCGCTCCCGCGGCCGCGCGCCCGCGCAGCACGCAGGTGGCCACGCTGGCGTGGTCGATCGCGGCCACCATCGCCGCGGTTACGGTTGTCGGCTGGACCGCATTCTCGATGGTCGACGCGCCGCCGACTGCCGTCGCCAAGGCGCGCGAGGCGGCCACCGTGCGCGCAGCCCAGGTCAAGGCGCCGGGTGACGTTCCGCCGGACTACCTGATTGCACACCAGGAATACTCACCCTTCATGGTTGGACAGGGCTCCGGACCTTATATGCGCGCGGTCGCCGTGACGGGCAACGAACCACGTCCATGATCGGCGCGCTGTGATTTTTGCAATTCAAATTTTTGCGATTCGCACCTTGCCGCGCGCCGCGCGTCGTTTTGCCGCGGCCCGGACTTGCCAGGCCGACCGTACTGTGGCTGCGAGGGTCGCTGCGGCGCTGGCCATCGTTGCCACCCTCACGTTCGCGACCCACGCGGCTGCCGAGGACGCAACGCGCTGGCTCGAGCGGGCCGCGCAGGCCGCCAAGACGCTGAATTACGCGGGCACGGTGGTCTACCAGCACAACGGCCACGTTGAGACTTCACGCCTCGTGCACCTTTCCGAAAACGGTCAGGAGCAGGAAAAGTTGGTGAGCCTGGACGGTCCGGCACGCGAAGTGATCCGCAGCAGCAACGACGTGCGCAGTTATTTTCCGGATGCCAAGGTCGTCCGCATCGATCCACGCACTTTCCGCAACGTCTTCCCTTCCCTCTCGGCCGAACAGATGCGCAACCTCAATCAATACTATGAGGCGCGTCCGGTAGTCAGTGAGCGGATTGCCGGGCATTGGACGCAGGTGATGACGTTCGAACCCAAGGACGGGCTGCGCTACGGCCACAAGTTCTGGGCCGACGCCCTGACGGGACTGTTGCTCAAGGCGCGCCTGATCGACGACCACGGAGAGGTTGTCGAGCAGTTTGCGTTCACCGACGTCGCGATCAACGAAAAGTTGGACCGCGAGATGGTCAAGCCTTCATGGCCCGCCACGCCGCCCGACTGGAAGGTCAAGCAAGGCAACCTCGCTGAAATGGCGCCGCGCGATACAGGCTGGTCGGTGGGAAAGGTGCCCGCGGGATTCCAGAAGATCATGGAGGGCTATCGCACGCTGCGCGGCAAGCGCGACCCGGTCATGCACCTCGTGTATTCCGATGGCCTGGTGGCCGTCAGTGTGTTCGTCGAGCCGGTGGCACCCGGTCCCGTCCTGACCGGCGTGTCGCAACAAGGCGGGCTCAGCGTCTTTGTCGCCCAGAAGGACGACTACCTGATCACGGTGCTGGGCGAGGCGCCGCCGGCGACGGTGCGCCAGATGGCACAATCGCTCACCCGACGGGGTTCACCGGAATCCGCCCAGAACACCAAGTAAAATGCTGCGTTGAGCGCAAATTAACCCCACGGAAAACACAATCGCAGTTGCCGCAGCCAGTTTCGCAGCACCCTGCATCATCCAAAGGAATTTCATGTTGAAGCGTACTCATGCGCGTACGGGCGACTCGCTCGCCGCGACCGCATTTTCGATTTCGTGGGCATTCACGTTGGCGTCGGTCATTGCCCTTTTCGCCGCGCTTGCTCCCGTGGCAAGTGCGCAGGGCAAAGCGGGGATGTTGCCCGACTTCACCGAACTCTACGAGAGGAATGGCCCTGCCGTCGTCTCGATAGACGTGACGCAAAAGGCAAAGCGCGGCCGCGGCTTGCCGGAACTCTCGGAAGACGACCCGTTCTATGAATTCTTCCGCCGCTTCGGCCAGGTGCCCCCGGGACCGCGCGGCCAGCAGCGCGAACCTGAAGCGCAATCGGTCGGCTCCGGCTTCATCATCGGCACCGACGGCTACGTCATCACCAACGCCCACGTGGTCGACGGCGCGGACGAGGTCACCGTCAACCTGAGCGACAAGCGCGAGTTCAAGGCCAAGGTCATCGGCGCCGACAAGCGCACCGACATCGCGCTGCTCAAGATCGAGGCCAAGGACCTGCCCAAGGTCGTCATCGGCGATCCGGACAAGCTGAAAGTCGGCGAATGGGTCGTCGCTATCGGCAAGCCTTTCGGCCTGGAAAACACGATGACAGCGGGCATCGTCAGTGCCAAGGGCCGCGACCTGCCGCAGGAAAATCTGGTGCCATTCATCCAGACCGACGTCGCCATCAACCCGGGCAATTCCGGCGGTCCGCTCTTCAACATGAAGGGCGAAGTGGTGGGCATCAATTCACTCATCTATTCGCGCACCGGCGGCTACATGGGCTTGGCGTTTGCCATCCCGATCGACGTCGCGATGAACACGGTGAACCAGTTGAAGGACAAGGGCCGCGTCACGCGTGGTCGCATCGGCGTGCAGATCCAGCCGGTGACCAAGGAAGACGCCGATGCGTTTGGCCTGGGCTCGCCGCGCGGCGCGCTGGTCAATGGCGTCGAGAAGGACGCACCGGCCGCCAAGGCAGGCCTCGAGATCGGCGACATCATCATCAAGGTCGATGGCCGCGACGTGAAGTCGTCCAACGAACTCCCGCGCATCATCAGCGCCGTGCGTCCGGGGACCAAGATCAATCTCACGGTCTGGCGCAAGGGCGCGCAGAAGGAATTCGCCGTTACCGTCGCCGAAATGAAGGAAGACGCAGCGGTGGTGCCTGGGCGCGGCGCGCCGACGCCGAAGGAAAAAGCCAAGCCGAATCGCATGGGGCTGGTACTGTCCGACCTCACCGACGACCAGCGCAAGGAAGCGGGCGTCAAGTCCGGCGTGCTGGTCGAGGACGTCGCCGCCAATGTGCGTGGCAATATCCAGCCGGGCGACGTGATCCTCGCCATCGTCAACCGCGGACAGTCCACCGATGCCCGGAGCGCCACCCAGTTGAACGACATCATCGCGAAACTGGACAAGGGCGCATCGGTCACGCTGCAGTTGAAGCGCGGCGAGCAGCAATTCTTCAGCGCGTTGCGCGTGACGGGGGGCGAATAGGTACGCATCGGAAGCAAAGGACGCGACCATGAGTGCGCAAGGCGCGGACCAGCGCCCGCGGTTGACGCTGCTGACGCGCGCCTATTGCCACCTGTGCGGCACGATGCGCGACGCGCTGATGCCCCTGGCTCGCCAGCATGGCGCCGCGGTGACCGAGTTCGACGTCGACGCTGATCCGGCGCTGGAGGCCACATTTGGCGACTTGGTGCCGGTCCTCCTGCTGGGCGACGCGGCCGATGGCGTCGTGTTGTGCCGCTACCATTTCGACCGCAACCGCGTGATCAGCGCGCTGACCGGCGCTTAAGGAGGCTGTGGCGGCGTGTCGCGGGCTTGGACGGGTCCGCCGATTTCCGATATAATTCAAGACTTTCCGATTGTCACCCTGCCGTGCCCGACCCAGGTCGGTCGTGGCCTGAAGGCGGGCACCTCAAGGGTGCCCGCGCCGTTCCCGAAGCCCGATCCCGAAAGCCGTTCGCCCTTCCGTGCGCCTCATTCGCAATTTCTCGATCATCGCCCACATCGACCACGGCAAGTCGACGCTGGCCGATCGCTTCATCCAGCGTTGTGGGGGGTTGAGCGATCGCGAGATGAGCGAGCAGGTGCTGGATTCGATGGACCTGGAGCGCGAGCGGGGCATAACGATCAAAGCGCAAACCGCCGCGTTGACCTACATGGCCCGTGACGGCGAGACCTATCGTCTCAACCTCATCGACACGCCGGGACACGTGGACTTCGCCTATGAAGTTTCCCGTTCGCTGGCCGCGTGCGAAGGCGCGCTGCTGGTTGTGGACGCATCGCAAGGCGTCGAGGCGCAAACCGTGGCCAACTGCTACACGGCGGTGGAGCAGGGCGTCACGGTGGTCCCGGTGCTGAACAAGATCGATCTGCCATCGGCCGATCCGGAACGCGTCATCGACGAGATCGAGGACATCATCGGCATCGATGCCACCGATGCCGTGCGCGCGAGCGCCAAGAACGGCGTCGGCATCGAGGACATCCTGGAATCCGTGATCGCCAAGGTTCCGCCGCCCAAGGGCGATCCGGATGCGCCTCTTTCGGCCTTGATCATCGATTCCTGGTTCGACAACTATGTCGGCGTCGTCATGCTCGTGCGCGTCAAAGACGGGACACTCAAGCCGAAGGACAAGATCCTGCTCATGGCGGGGCGTTCCGTGCACAACTGCGAGCAAGTGGGTGTGTTCACGCCAAAGTCGGTCGCGCGCGACCAACTCTCAGCTGGCGAGGTGGGCTTCATTATCGCCGGCATCAAGGAAATCGACGCCGCCAAGGTCGGGGATACTGTCACGCTCGCGAATCGACCGGCCGCGACGCCGTTGCCCGGCTTCAAGGAAGTAAAGCCGCAGGTGTTTGCCGGCCTCTATCCGGTCGAATCCAACCAGTATGAGGCGCTTCGCGACGCGCTGAACAAGCTGAAGCTGAATGACGCATCGATGCACTACGAACCGGAAGTCTCGCAAGCGCTGGGTTTCGGTTTCCGCTGCGGGTTCTTAGGACTCCTGCACATGGACATCGTGCAGGAGCGGCTCGAGCGCGAGTACGACATGGACCTGATCACGACGGCGCCGACGGTGATCTACCAGGTGTTGATGCGCGATGGCACCGTGTTGGAAATCGAGAATCCGTCCAAGTTGCCGGACCTGTCGCGGGTCGAGGAGATTCGCGAGCCGATCATCACCGCGACCATCCTGATGCCGCAGGAATACGTCGGCCCGGTGATCACACTGTGCACGGAAAAGCGCGGCACGCAGAAGAACATGCAATACCTGGGTCGCCAGGTCATGTTGACCTATGAATTGCCGATGGCCGAAGTGGTGATGGACTTCTTCGACAAGTTGAAGTCGGTGTCGCGGGGTTACGCGTCGCTCGACTATGAGTTCCGCGAGTTTCGCGCCGCCGACGTGGTCAAGCTCGACATCCTGATCAACGGCGAGCGCGTGGATGCGCTGTCAGTGATGGTGCATCGCTCGGTGTCCATTTATCGTGGCCGCGAGGTGGCATCCAAGATGCGCTCGCTGATCCCCCGCCAGATGTTCGACGTCGCCGTGCAGGCATCGATCGGGGCCAATATCATCGCCCGCGAGACGATCAAGGCGATGCGCAAGAACGTCCTGGCCAAATGCTATGGCGGCGACATCAGCCGCAAGAAAAAGCTGCTCGAAAAACAAAAGGCCGGCAAGAAGCGGATGAAGGCCGTCGGCAACGTCGAAATCCCGCAGGAGGCCTTTCTCGCAATCCTGCAGGTCGGCGATAAATAGGCAGCACGAACCAATCGAGCGAGCGATGAACCGCAGGAAATAGGGTCCGGATGGTGAACCGTCAGTGTCCAACCCGTGCCACAATCCGCCGGCCCTACGCCCACCTTACCCTGACCGCCGAATACAACGATGAATTTTGCGCTGATCCTGTTCCTGCTGACCCTAGCCACCGGCGTGCTCTGGCTCGTCGACATTTTCGTGTTCAAGAAGCGGCGGAAATTGGCGCTGACCACCGCATTGGCGGAATTCGATCAAAGGAATCAGGCGAATCTCGCGGCAGATGCTGTCGCCGTGCGCGGCGAACGGGAGCAACTCGAGGAACGGCTGCTGCGCCAGCCCGCCTGGGTTGAATACGCCGCCAGCTTCTTCCCGGTGCTGCTGGTCGTGTTCATGCTGCGCTCGTTCGTGGCCGAGCCGTTCAAGATTCCTTCATCCTCCATGCGACCCACGCTCGAGGTCGGCGATTTCATCCTGGTCAACAAGTTCATCTACGGCTTGCGCCTGCCGATCGTGGAGACCAAGATCGTGCCGGTATCCGACCCGAAGCGCGGTGATGTCGTGGTGTTCCGGTATCCGCTCAACACGTCACAGGATTTCATCAAGCGCGTTGTCGGTGTCGGCGGCGATGTCGTCACCTACCAGGACAAGAAACTCACGGTCAACGGCAGCGAGCTGCCGCAGGTCACCGATGGCACGTACGGGTACCTGGAGAACATGCGTTTCGAGACGCTGGAGCGCAGCCTGGTCACGGCCAACACGGGCGAGGGCTCCCACACCTACACGATCGGTGTCAATCCGCGCGCGCCGCCGGTCAATCCGCAGGCGGTCAGGCCGTTTCCGGGACGCGAGAATTGCGACTACAATGAGCGCGGATTCACGTGCAAGGTGCCGGCCGGACACTACCTTATGATGGGCGACAATCGCGACAACAGCGACGACAGCCGGTATTGGGGATTCGTCCCGGATGACCACATTCGCGGGAAAGCCTTCTTCATCTGGTGGAACTGGGACGACCTGTCGAGTTTCGCGTTCAAACGCGTGGGCAGCGGCATACGCTGAAGGGGAGAGATCAATTGGACATGCTCATGAGAATACCGGCACGGCAGCGCGGATTGTCTATGACGGGGTTCCTGTTCGTGTCCGCCGTCGTCCTGGCATTGGCGCTGCTGAGCTTCAGGGTGATTCCTGCTTATATCGAGTATTTTTCGGTGAAGAAGGCACTGGAAGGTGCGCTCGCCGATTCGCCGGACCTGAACAAGGCCGACATCCGCAAGCGAATCGAGCGCCGACTTGGCGCCGAATACATCGACTCAATGCATGCCAATGACGTTGACGTCAGTAAAGTTGGCAACGTGACGACTGCCTCTGCCAGCTGGCAGACCAAGTTGCCCCTGTTCGGCAACGCCAGCCTGCTGCTGGATTTCGACGCTTCCGCCTCGCGGTAGCGGCATTTTCCAAGTCCGCCAGGGGACATTTTTCAGTACCGGATGGTCGATCCGCTGCGCCTCAAACTGGACTACACGTTCCGCCGACCTGAGCTTTTGCGGCAGGCGCTGACGCACCGCAGCTTCGGTACGCCCCACAACGAAAGGCTGGAATTCGTCGGCGACGCCGTGCTCAATTGCGTCGTCGGTACCACCCTGTACGAGCGCTTTCCGTCCCTGCCTGAGGGCGATCTCTCGCGCATGCGCGCGGGACTGGTCAACAAGGACTCGCTCGCCCAGGTGGCGCGGCAATTGAGCCTGGGCCCGGAGATTCTCCTGGGCGAAGGGGAGTTGAAGAGCGGCGGTGCTCTGCGTCCGTCCATCCTGGCCGACGCGCTCGAAGCGCTGTTCGGTGCCGTCTTTCTCGACGGCGGATTTGAATCCGCGCGCGCCGTCATCACTACTTGCTACGGCGACATCCTCCTGGATGCCGATCCGGCGAGCCTGCGCAAGGACCCCAAGACGCGGCTGCAGGAGTGGCTGCAGGCGCGGCGTTTGCCCGTACCCGACTATGAGGTGACCGCAACCACCGGCGATGCCCACGAGCAACAATTCAGGGTCGAATGCCGGGTGCCCGCCATGGGCATTGTCGCAGCGGGCGAAGGCGCAAGTCGGCGGGCCGCGGAGCAGACGGCGGCCGAAACGGCGATCGCATTGATACCCGCTGCGGAACCTGACGGAAATCGACGTGGTGGTTGAACCTATGGCTGGAATCGTTCCCTTTAGATGCGGGCACGTGGCCATTGTCGGCCGGCCGAGCGTGGGCAAGTCCACCTTGCTCAACGCGATGGTGGGGCAAAGGATCAGCATCACCTCGAAGAAGGCGCAGACGACGCGCTATCGGATCACGGGAATCGCGACCGATGCCGACGCGCAATTCGTCTTCGTCGATACGCCCGGATTCCAGACGAAGCACAGGTCGCGCCTCAACGATCGCCTCAATCGCGCAGTGCGCGAGAGCTTAGGCGATGTCGATGCCGTGGTGCTGGTTCTCGACGCGACCCGCATCACGCCCGCCGACCACGCGGTGATCGAACTTCTTCCGGCGGATGTTCCGGTAATCGCGGCCGTGAACAAGGTCGATTTGCTGGCCGACAAGGCCGCATTCATGTCGCGCCTGACGGAAATTTCGCAGCTGCACCGCTTTGCCGCCATCGTGCCGGTCTCCGCAGAAAAGGGCACCCAGCTCGAGGCGCTGAAGGCCGAGATTGCGCAGTCGCTCCCGGTCTCAGCGCCGCTATATCCGGAGGACGACTTGACCGATCGCGACGAGCGTTTCCTGGCCGCGGAATTCATCCGCGAAAAGATTTTCCGTTTGCTGGGTGATGAAGTGCCGTATGCGACGACCGTCGCCGTCGACAAGTTCGAGGTGGATGGAACTATGCGGCGCATCCACGCGACGGTCTACGTGGACAAGCCCGGCCAGCGGGCCATCCTGTTGGGGGCGGGTGGTGGACAAATGAAGGCCATTGCGACGCATGCCCGGTCGGACATGGAAAAGCTCTTCGGCGGACCCGTGTTCCTCGAGGTCTGGGTAAAGGTGAAAAGCGGCTGGGCGGATACCGACGCATCGCTCGCGCGGTTCGGTTACTAACGGGTTCCGGCAAATGGCTGCACGGGCACCCACGGAACGTCATGACAGCCAGGCGGCGTTTGTGTTGCACACATACGCCTATCGGGAAACCAGCCTGATCGTCGAGGCCTTTACCGCGGACCATGGCCGGGTGGCGATGGTCGCGCGCGGCGCCAAGCGCCCCCGATCTGAAACGCGTGGCCTGCTGCAGGCGTTCCAGCCGCTCACGCTGTCCTGGGCTGGCGGAGGCGAACTCAAGACGTTGCTCAAAGCGGAGTGGGGCGGCGGCCTGCCATTGCCGCGGGGTGCTGCGCTGCTGTGCGGGTTCTACCTCAATGAACTGTTGCTCAAGCTGCTTGCGCGCGAGGATCCGCACGCAGCGCTCTACCGCGATTACCAGAACGCGCTGGCCGCGCTGTGCGAGTCCAGCACCGTCGCAAAGCAGGGCTCGGTGCTGCGGCGCTTCGAATTGCGCCTGCTGGCGGAACTGGGATACGAACTGCCGCTGACGCACGATGCCGAAACGGGTGCCGCCGTCGATCCTTCCGCACGCTACCATTACGAGTTCGGGCGCGGACCACGCGCCGCCGCGGCGAATGTGGCGCGCGAACCCGGGACGCGCTTTCCACGCATCCGGGGCGCGACGCTGCTCGGGTTGGCGGCCAATGAGTTTCCCGATGCGCAAACCGCCGCCGAAGCCCGGATGCTGATGCGCGACGTGCTGGATCATTATCTCGAAGAGCGACGGATCTTCAGCCGCCGCGTTGTGCAGGACCTGCAGGCCATCGACGAAGAAAGCGAAACCTCGTGATCGAACTGGGCGTAAATATCGACCATGTCGCCACCTTGCGCCAGGCGCGGCGCACGTATGAGCCGGATCCGGTCTGGGCCGCGGTCGAGGCGCACTTAGGCGGCGCGGACGGCATCACCGTGCATTTGCGCGAAGATCGCCGCCATATCCAGGACGAGGACGTGCGGCGCCTGCGCGAGCTGGTGCACATCAAGCTCAACCTGGAAATGGCTGCCACCGACGAGATGCTCGACATCGCCTGCAAATTGCGTCCGGAAATGGCGATGCTGGTTCCCGAAGGACGGCACGAGATCACGACCGAAGGCGGCCTCGACGTGGTGGGCCAGGAAGCCAAGCTCAAGTCGGCGGTGAGACAGCTGGCGGACGCGGGCATCGTCACGTCAGTGTTCATCGATGCCATGCCGCAACAGATCGAGGCGGCCGCGCGCATCGGGGCCAAGGTGTGCGAAATCCACACGGGTCCCTATGCCAACGCGTTTCACGCCAAGGGCCGCGACCCGGAAGGTGTTGCCGTGGTGGCGGAGCTGGGGAAGATTCGCGCGGCTGGCGAGGCGATTCGCGCGCACGGCATGCGCTTCAACGCCGGCCACGCCCTCAACTATTTTAACGTTCAACCGGTCGCGATGTTGCCGGGTGTGCGTGAGTTGCACATCGGTCATGCCATCGTCTCCCGCGCGGTTTTCGTCGGCCTGCGCGAGGCGGTGCGCCAGATGAAGACGCTGTTGCGCGAAGCGGCTACGGTGGGGCCGGGCTCCGGGAGGGTGAACGCGTGAGCAGGGTCGAGGCATCGCGCGGCCCTGTGGTCCTGGGCATTGAAGGCACTGTGCTCACGGCCGCCGATTGCGCGCGTCTGCTGCATCCGCTGGCCGGGGGTGTGGTGCTCTTTTCCCGCAATTTCGAATCCTGTGCGCAATTGCGGGCGTTGACGCAATCCATCCGCGCGTTGCGAACGCCCACTTTGCTGATCTGTGTCGACCACGAAGGTGGACGCGTGCAGCGCTTTCGCGAAGGGTTCACGGCTATTCCGGCGATGCGCACGCTCGGCGTGCTGTGGGATCTCGACGTTGCGGCTGCGGCCGCCGAAGCCCGGCGGCTGGGCGAGTTGCTCGCGCGCGAACTGCGCGCCCACGATGTCGACTTCAGCTTCACGCCCGTGCTCGATCTGGATTTCGGTGCCAGTACCGTGATCGGGGATCGTGCTCTGCACGGCAACCCCAACGCGGTGGCGCATCTCGCCGTGTGCCTGCGCCAGGGCCTCCGTGCAGGCGGCTGTCCCGCGGTCGGCAAGCACTTTCCAGGGCATGGTTTCGTAGCCGCGGATTCGCACCTCGACCTTCCGGTGGATGAGCGCGCGCTGGATAGTTTGCTTGCCGATGACCTGATCCCGTTCGCAGTGCTGGCGAAAGAAGGGCTGGAGGCCGTGATGCCCGCGCATGTGGTCTATCCCGCCGTGGATGGCCTCGCTGCAGGCTTTTCGCGCATCTGGCTGCAGGACATCCTGCGCGGGCGATTGCAGTTCGACGGACTCATATTTTCCGACGACTTAGGGATGGCCGGCGCGCTGCACGCGGGAGATATCGTTGCGCGCGCGCAAGCCGCCTTTGCGGCCGGTTGCGACATGGTGCTGGCCTGCAACGATCATGCTGCGAGCGATGACCTGCTGTCGCGCTGGCTGCCGCCGGCCCGACCGGATCTCGCGCGCCGTGCGGCGCGCCTTGAGGGTCGCTGATATCGCCTGGCAGCCATGCGGCCGGTTCAACGGCTATGAGGCCATTTGCCTCCGAGCCTGCGGGTCAGTTCCTCGGCGATGTGCGCGACAACGGGTCCAAGCTGCTTGATGCGCTCGTCGGGCAAGCGCGAGGATGGACCGGCCAGCGAGATCGCGCCGAGCGTTTCTGCGTGCTCGTCGTAGATCGGCGCGCCAACGCAGCGCGTGCCAATGGCATGCTCCTCGTCGTCGAACGACCAGCCGCGTTGCCGGATGACGCGCACGCTGGCCCACATCGTTTCCGGCGAGGTGATGGTATTGCCTGTGATGCGCGGCAGTCCCCGGACCTTCAGGATGGCGTCGATCTGGTCATCGGGAAGCGACGCGAACATGGCCTTGCCCACACCAGATGCATGCATCGGCGCGCGGCTGCCCAGCTTGACGATGGTGCGCATCATTTCCCGGCATTGCACCTGGTCCACGAATACGGCCTCCGTGCCGTCGAGAATCGCTAAGTTGACCGTCTCCCCCGACTGATCCATGAGGCGCCGCATGTACGGATTGCTTTGCGCAACAAAGTCGCGGCTGGACAGGAAGCTGGAGCCGACCGTGAAGGCCTGCAGGCCGACGTACCAGCGGCCGAGTTCACCAGCCTGGTAGACGTAGCCCATTTTTTCCAGCGTGGCGAGCAGTCGATGCACGGTCGATGGCGGCAACTGCACGCGTTGGCCGATGTCGGTGAGCGTGAGGCCGCCTTCGGCCAGCGCCAGGCACTCGAGAATCGATAGCCCGCGGGTCAGGCTTTGCACCTGGCTCGTGACGGCGGCACCTTCGGCCGGCGTGCGACCGCGCTTTTGCGGAGGGGCGAGACTGCGATGGGACATGGGCAACCGCGTTGCTCGTGTCAGTGACTCAGGATCTTGGACAGGAAATCGCGCGTGCGCTCGCTCTTGGGATGGGCGAAGAACTCGGCCGGGGAATTCTGCTCGACGATCTGGCCCTGGTCCATGAAGATAACGCGGTCGGCCACAGAGCGCGCGAAACCCATTTCGTGCGTGACGCACAGCATGGTTATGCCATGTCCGGCAAGCTCGACCATCACGTCGAGCACCTCCTTGATCATTTCCGGGTCGAGCGCGGACGTCGGCTCGTCGAACAGCATGATCTTGGGCGTCATGCACAGCGAGCGAGCGATTGCCACGCGCTGTTGCTGCCCGCCCGAGAGTTGCAACGGATATTTTCCGGCCTGCTCGGCGATGCGCACGCGCGCGAGCTGCGCCATCGCCCGCTCCTCGGCTTCCTTCTTCGGCAGCTTGCCGACCCACATCGGCGCCAGCGTGAGGTTTTCGAGCACTGTCAAGTGCGGAAAGAGGTTGAACTGCTGGAATACCATGCCTACGTTCTTGCGCACCGCTTCGATGGCCTTGACGTCATCGGTGATCTCGACGCCGTCGACGGTGAGGCGGCCCTCCTGGTGTTCCTCCAGCGCGTTGATGCAGCGGATCAACGTCGACTTGCCCGAGCCCGACGGGCCGCAGATGACGATTCGCTCGCCCTTGGCGACGGACAATTCGATGTCGCGCAGGACATGGAACTCGCCGTACCATTTACTGACGTTCTCGAAATTGATGATCGGTTCGCTCATGAAGTTCCCGTCAATGCGCGTGGCCGACGCGCAAGTGCCGCTCGACCCACTGGCTGTAGCGCGACATGGCAAAGCAGAAGGTCCAGTAGATCGCGGCGATGAAGAGGTAGCCCTCGAGATAGAACTGGCGCCAGTTGGCGTCGCCACCCAGCGCCAGCGCCAATGACCCGGTGAGATCATAGAGGCTGACGATGGTGACGAGCGACGTGTCCTTGAACGTGCTGATGAAGCTGTTCA
>JBDTPJ010000007.1:0-52028 GCA_039932755.1 Betaproteobacteria bacterium | reverse complement strand
TGCCGTTGAAACACCTTTGAAACTCATTTGAAACTCATTTGAAACTCATTTGAAACTCATTTGAAATATTCCAGGTTGATTTCCCGGAAGCGTGGCGTCCCCGCCTCGGCCAACCATTCAAAGGCCACCATCTCCCGCGTGACGACCCGGACGCCTTCGTCGCGCATGCGTGTCAGCGCAACGTCGCGGTCCGCAGGGTGGCGCGACGCAATGGCATCCGCCACCACATAGACCTCGCGACCGTCCTCGAGCAATTCGAGGCAAGTCTGCATCACGCAAACGTGAGCCTCCGCGCCGACGACGACGATCTGCGCCGAATCGTGTCCGGGCAAAGTTCCCAGGCATTGCGCCGCAACGGCGGAAAAGTGGTTCTTGGTGGCAATGGCACCTGCGGGAAGTAGTTTCCGCACCTTCGGCACGAGAGGTCCCAGGCCTTTCGGATATTGCTCCGTGCCGGCGACCGGAATACCGAGCTTTTGCGCAATCCTGACCAGCCACACCACGTTGGCCACGACTTGTTCGGCGTCGGCTAAGGCCGGCACGAGCTTGGTCTGCAGGTCGATCACAAGCAATGACGAACGTTCGGCGTCGATCAGCATATTTGCGTCATCCGGAGATGGGAATTGAGGATGAACCTTGGATCATGGTCCGATTCAAGTCTTGAGTTCGGCCAGGTCACGGTATTGTTCGAGCGCTTCCGGGTTGCTCAATGCCTCGATCGTGCGCACATCGCGGCCGTGCACGACATCACTGACAGCTAGCTCCACGAGCTTGCCGCTGCGCGTTCGCGGGATATCGCTTACCTGCACTATCTTTTCCGGCACATGGCGTGGCGTCATGTTGATCTGGATCGCATGCCGGATCCGGTCGGACAGTGCATCGTCGAGCGTCAGCCCGTCCTGAAGCCTGACGAATAGCACAATCCGCACGTCGCTGCACTCGCCGGGCGGCCACGCCTGGCCGATGACCAGGCTCTCCACCACCTCGGGAAACGCCTCGAGCTGCCGATAGATCTCGGATGTGCCGATACGCACGCCGCCGGGATTGAGCGTGGCATCGGAGCGCCCGTAGAGCACCATGCCGCCATGCTCGGTCAACGCCGCCCAGTCTCCCTGATGCCAGCTGCCCGGATAGCGCTCGAAGTAGGTTGCGCGATATCGCTCACCATCGGAATCGTTCCAGAATCCGAGCGGCATGGCGGGAAACGGCGACTTGCACACGAGCTCGCCTTTGCCGCGCGTGACCGGCTTGCCGTCGTCATCATAGACATCGACATCCATCCCTAAGCCTCGGCATTGCAACTCGCCCCGCCACACGGGCAGTGTCGGCGCACCGAGCGCGAAACACGAGGCGATGTCGGCGCCGCCGGATATCGACGACAGGCAAAGGTCCTGTTTCACGCATTGGTAAACATAGTCGAAGCTCTCGGGACTGAGCGGGCTCCCCGTCGAGTACATGACACGCAACGATGCCAGGTCGAAATCCTTGCGCGGGACCTGCGCAATGCGCTTCTGCGCGTCGATGAATCGCGCCGCGGTTCCAAAGTGCGTAATGCGCTCGAGGGCGGCCATTTTCCAAAGGATGCGCCCCTGCTGGACAAAAGGAGAGCCGTCATACAACAAGAGCGTAGCGCCCGCTGCCAGTCCCGAGACCAGCCAGTTCCACATCACCCGGCCGCTGGTCGTGGAATAGAACAGCCGGTCGCCGTGCTTGACATCGCCATGCAGGCGATGCTCCTTAAGGTGCTGCAGCAAAACGCCACCCGCAGTATGCACGATGCATTTCGGCACACCCGTCGTCCCCGATGAATAGAGTATGTACAACGGATGCGCAAAGGGCAGCGCCAAATACTCGATCGGACCTGGAAGGAACGGCGCCAGCCAGACATCCCACGCCACGCTGTTGCGCACCATCGAAAAGTCATCGGAGGCGCCGGGCGATTGCTGAAGGTAGGGGACGACGATGACTTTTTCGATCGACGGAAGACCCGCGACGATTGCCTCGACCTTGTCGAGGATCGGGATTACTTTGCCGTTGTAGCAATAGCCGTCGACAGTGATCAGCACGCGGGGTTCGATCTGGCCGAAACGGTCCAGCACACCCCGGATGCCGAACTCCGGCGAACAGGAAGACCAGACGGCACCGCGCGCAACCGCGCCCAACATCGCAATGACGGCCTCGGGCATGTTGGGCAGGTATCCCGCCACTTTGTCGCCAGGAACCAGGCCCTGCGACGCGAATGCCGCCGCCGCACGTGCCGCAAGCGCATGCAGATCGAGATGGGAAACACGCCGCTTGAGCTTGTCCTCGCCCCAGAACACCAGCGCATCGGTAGTATCGTCCGCGAGCTTTCGCTCCAGCAGATTCTGCGCAAAATTGAGCGTCGCGTCGGGGAACCACACCGCACCGGGCATCTTCTCGGCATCGAGCAGTATCCTGTCGCCTCGCGTCCCGATGACGCCTGCGTCGTCCCAGACCTCGCGCCAGAAGTCCCACTTGTGGTCGACCGACCATTGCCACAGTGCGTCATAGTCGCTGACGTCGACACCATGGCGCGCGCCGATCTTGGCGGCAAAAGCCGTGAGATTGGCACCCGCGACGCGTTCCGGCGACGGATTCCAAAGCGCAGTTGCAGAAGCGCTCATTGCGTCAGTCGGCGTCGCCGCTGCCCGCACAAGGTGCTGCGAACGCATCCATGTCGCCCCAGCAAGGGGTTTGCAACGACGTGTGGACGAGGGTTCGGGAATCGGTCACGGCAGCAATTATAATGGGCAGTTGGTCGAAATTCTGGAAATGCAGTCCATTGAAGGAAGTGCCGCATGACGCGCGAAGCAATGGAATACGACGTAGTAATCGTCGGGGGAGGCCCAGCCGGGCTTTCTGCCGCAATCCGCCTGAAACAGCTCGCCGCTGCGCAGGACCGCGAAACGTCAGTTTGCATCCTCGAAAAAGGGTCGGAAGTCGGTGCGCACATTCTCTCCGGCGCAGTCATCGACCCCAAGGCGCTGAACGAACTCATCCCGGATTGGAAAGAAAAGGGCGCGCCCATTTCTACTCCTGTCACCGAGGACCGCTTCCTTATTCTGACCGAGGACAAGGCGCATCGTATCCCGGGCTGGTCGCTGCCGCCGCTCATGGACAACCACGGTTGCTACATCGTCAGCCTGGGCAATGTATGCCGCTGGCTCGGTGCGCAGGCAGAAGCCTTGGGTGTGGAGATCTATCCAGGCTTTCCGGCCGCTGAAATTCTCTACGACGAGCAAGGCGCCGTGCGCGGCGTGGCCACCGGCGACATGGGTGTGGCGAAGGATGGCACGCACAAGGTGGACTTCCAGTCCGGCATGGAACTCCACGCCAAATACACGTTGTTCGCCGAAGGATGCCGCGGCTCGCTTTCGCAGGAGTTGATGCAAAAATTCAACTTGCGCGATGGCGTCGACCCGCAGAAATACGGAATCGGCTTGAAAGAATTGTGGCAGGTCGCGCCGGAAAAGCATCAAAAGGGACTGGTCGTGCACAGCCAGGGATGGCCCCTCGATACCGATACCGGTGGCGGCTCGTTCATGTATCACCTGGACGACAATCAGGTCTCGGTCGGCTTTGTCGTGCATCTCAATTACGCGAATCCGCACCTCTCGCCGTTCGACGAATTCCAGCGGTTCAAGACGCACCCGGCCATCCGCACGACATTTGAGGGCGGGAAACGACTCGGCTACGGCGCGCGTGCTATCAACGAAGGTGGCCTGCAATCCGTGCCAAAACTTTCCTTTGCGGGTGGCGCACTGATCGGATGTGCAGCAGGATTCGTCAACCTGCCCCGAATCAAGGGCAGCCACAACGCGATGAAGACCGGCATGCTCGCGGCCGAGTCCGCCTTTGCCGCGCTCGGCGCCAATCGAGCGCGCGACGAACTGGTCGATTACCCGGAGTCATGGCGCAAGTCCTGGGTTTATGAGGACCTGTACAAGGTGCGCAACGTCAAGCCCGGGCTGAAGTGGGGCATGTGGGCTGGCACCGTTCATGGGGGCGCACACATGTGGTTGAACGACTTGGGGCTGGGCGCGCTCGTACCCTGGACCCTGCGGCATGGCAAGGCGGACAACGAGACGCTCATGCCCGCGGACCAGATGCCGCGCATTACCTATCCCAAATATGACGGCGTGCTGACGTTCGATAAGCTGTCGTCGGTTTTCGTGTCCAATACCAATCACGAAGAGAATCAACCGGTGCATCTGCGGTTGCGCAACGCGTCGATTCCCGTCGACGTGAACCTGGCACTCTACGACGGTCCGGAACAACGCTATTGCCCGGCAGGCGTTTACGAATTTGTGGACGCGCAGACCGGGGTTGCGGGCGCAAAGCAACTGCAAATCAATGCGCAGAATTGTGTCCACTGCAAAACGTGCGACATCAAGGATCCGCGCCAGAATATCCACTGGGTCACGCCCGAAGGCGGCGGCGGACCCAACTACTCGGGAATGTAGTTTCAGCCCATCCGCATGGCAGCGATTGCGATCCTGCGCCTCAGTCCCACAACCACGCAGCACCGCGCACTCCACTCGAATCACCGTGGACGTGCTTGACGAGCCGCGTGTCGACGCGGTCCGAGAACACCCACGCGCCCCACAATTTCGGCACACCAGCGTACAGGCGGTCCAAGTTGGACATGCCTCCTCCCAGAACGATCACGTCCGGGTCGAGCAGGTTGATGACGTGTGCCAGCGCGCGGGCCAAGCGTTCCTCGTAGCGGGCCAACGTCGCTTCGCACGCGTGATCATGCGCCAGCGCGCCAGCAGCAATGTCAATGGTGTTCAGGTTATTGCCCGTGCTGCGCCAATGATCCTGGACCAGCGCCGGACCGGCTAGCCATGTTTCGATACACCCGGCGCGTCCACAAAAACAGGCGGCGCCCGGCCGCTCGTCGTCACGCGGCCAAGGTAACGGGTTGTGACCCCATTCCCCCGCGGTGGCATTGGGTCCGTCGAGCACGCGACCATTCACCACGATGCCTGCCCCAACGCCCGTGCCGAGAATGCCACCGAATACGACACCCGCGCCCCGGCCCGCGCCATCCGTGGCCTCCGAGAGCGCAAAGCAATTCGCGTCGTTGGTCACGCGCACCGGGCGACCGAGCAGCCGTTCCAAGTCCTCGCGAATTGGGTGTCCATTGAGATTCACGGAGTTGGACCCGCACAGCAGTCCGGTGGCTCGCGAGATCGATCCGGGCGTTCCGATGCCCACCGTTGCGGACTCTGGCGGCAGCCCCAAAGCCTGCTCCGCATCGCGCACCAGCTCCGCCACGCCATTGATCGTCGCCACGTAACCCGCTCGCGGCGTCGGAATGCGCTTGCGCAGGCATTCACGCCCCTGCGCATCGAGCGCGACAATTTCCATCTTGGTGCCACCCAGGTCGACTCCCAGGCGAATGGTCCTGTGCATCCGATCCTTCTCCAAAATGAGAGCGGCCAGGCTCCCCTACACCGATCCTCAGTTGCCAGCTCAGTTGCAACCTCAGTTGCCACCACGGTTGACCCCCTCGGCGCGATGAACGAATATTACCTTTGGTTGCCAACGCGCCCGCTGCGAGGCGCAGGAGGAAGCTTCATGAATTGCCGCGCGAGAAGGTTGTACGTGGTTCTGTCAGCGTTCGTCGCTGCGCTTGCCCTGCCGGCCACCGCGCAGCAGTTGAACGTCATATGTCCAGTGCAGGCGGAATGGTGCAACCTGGTGGCGACCGAGTTCGAAAAGGAAACCGGCATCAAGGTCAGCATGACGTTGAAGGGTTCAGGCGAATCGTTTGCGCAGATCGCGGCGGAAAAGGCGAATCCCAAGCTCGACCTCTGGTTCGGCGGCACCGGTGACCCGCACCTGCAAGCCGCCGAGCAGGGACTGACGGAGGAATACAAGTCACCGCTGCTCGCGCAATTGCAGCCATGGTCGCAACGGCAGGCCGAACAATCGAAGTTCCGGACGGTCGGGCTCTATCTGGGCGTGCTGGGCATCGGCTACAACACCGAACTGCTGGCCAAGAGGAAGCTCCCGGCACCCGCGTGTTGGCGCGATTTGATCAAGCCCGAATACACAGGCGAAGTGCAAATGGCCAACCCCAATGCCTCGGGCACCGCCTACACCGCCATCGCCACCATCGTCCAGGTATTTGGCGAAGAAGAGGCGTTCAAGTTCCTGAAGGCGCTGCACAGGAACATCAACAACTATCCGCGCTCGGGTGTGGGGCCGATCAAGGCCGTGGCCCGCGGCGAGACCCTGGTAAGTATTTCGTTCATCCACGACGTCGTGACCGAAGCGCAGGCCGGATTTCCAGTGAGAAGCGTGGCGCCCTGCGAAGGAACCGGCTACGAAATCGGCTCAATGTCGATCGTCAAGGGCGCGCGTAATCTCGAGAACGCGAAGAAATTCTATGATTGGGCACTCACCCCCAAGGCGCAGGCGCTCGCTGCGCAGTCCAAGCAGTTCCAGCTGCCTTCGAATGTCAACGCGCCCGTGTCGCCCCTGTCGCCGAAGACGGCGGACATCAAGCTTATCAACTACGACTTCGCCAAGTTCGGATCCTCCGCCGAGCGCAAACGGTTGCTGGAGCGCTGGGATCGCGATGTCGGCTCCCAGGTCAAGTGATCCGCGCCGCCCCACTTCACCGGATTGTCTCAAACCCATGAGGCGACGTGACCTGACTTCGCTATTGATCGGGATTTTTTGCGCTCTCATTCCGGCGCTGGCCACCGCCCAGCTCAACATGTATTGCAGTTCGCCGAACACGGCGTGGTGCCAGGGTATGGCCAACGGCTTCGAGAGGTCCACCGGTATCAAGGTCTCGGTCGTCCAGAAGGCCACCGGTGAAATGTTCGCGCAGATCAAGGCCGAGCGCGCCAATCCCAAGGGCGACATCTGGTGGGCCGGTCCTGCGGATTTTTACCTGCAGGCGGCCGAGGATGGCCTGCTCGAAGAGTACCGTTCCGCGAACGTCATTGACCTGCACGATTGGGCGCGGCAGATCAGCAAGGTCTCGGTGAATCGCGTGGCGGGTATCTACGGCGGCATCATTGCGCTGGGCTACAACTCAGAAATTGGCGCAAAGAAGAAGTTGCCACCGCTCAAGTGCTGGAAGGACCTGGCCGATCCGGTCTACAAGGGCGAGTTGATGCTGGGCAATCCGGCGACGTCGGGCACCGCCTATCTCATGCTGGCTACGCTGGTCCAGGTATTCGGAGAAGACGATGCCTTCAAGTTGATGGCTGAAGTCAACAAGAACGTCACGAGCTACGCTCGTTCAGGGATTGGGCCCATGACTGCGATCACACGCGGCGAGGTCTATGCGGGCAGCACGGTTCTGCACGGCGTGATCAACGAGATCATGCGAGGTTTTCCTGTGGTGCCGGTCCTGCCATGTGAGGGCGTGGGCTATGAAGTTGGCAGCGTCGCCATCATCAAGGGAGCGCGCAACCTCGACGCGGCCAGGAAATTCTACGACTGGTCACTGACGGTTGAAGCGCAGACGATCGGCCTTGACCTCAAGGAATTCGCCATTCCCACCAATCGCAATGTTTTGTTGCCGCCGATGGTCCCTAAACTCTCCGAGGTCAAAGTCATCGATTACGATTTTTCCCGGTTCGGCGCGAGCGAAACGCGCAAGCGGCTGCTCGAGCGGTGGGAGAGGGAAATCAATTCGGCGTCGAAGTAGATGCCCTCGCTCCAGCGCGCGCTGATTGCCTGGCTCTTCGTCGGCACGATCGGGTTCTGCCTCCTGCCGTGGTACGCGCTCCAGGATAGCGTCATCAGCATTGCCTGGCTTCGCAATGTATCCGGCAGCGACAATGCGCCCGCGCTGATGCAGTCCTTTCGGCACGGCCGGACATGGCTGCTTCCACTTGGCGTATTGCTCATCGCCGGCGCTGCGCTTTTGTCCCGGTCGCTCGATCGCAGGACACAGGCGAACGGCATGATCGCCATCGGGAGCGCGGGCTTCGCGTGGCTCTTGGTGCAGGGCTTTGCAATCGGCCCCACCGGATGGAGCTTTGAGTTCCTGGGCAAGTGGTTGGGTCCCCTCGCCGGGAAACAATACGGCCTGGGCTTGGGCGCCAGCCTGGTCGCGAGCGCCATGGCCATGATCGCCGCGCTCGGACTTGCCCGCCGCGGCTACTTCAAGGGCGACTCCTTTGTCGCCGGTACGGTGGTTGCCATCGGCGCCCTGGTCGCCGTATTCACCTTTTTTCCAGTGCTCACGATTCTCATCCAGGCGGTGCAGAGCAATGACGGCGCCTACTCACTTTCCGCATTTCTCGCGCGTCTGTTCACCGAGAAAATCTGGGGGGTGGCCTGCATCGTGGGCTCTACGCGCTGCGGAGTCGCCTGGAACACGTTGCTTTTGGCTACGGCGTGCGCCGTCGGCTGCACCGCCCTGGGCCTCGCCTTTGCGCTGATCGTGACGCGCACGAATTTTCGCTACAAGAAATTCCTGCGCGTGCTGTCGGTGTTGCCCATCATCACGCCACCATTTGTCATCGGCTTGGCGCTCATCCTTCTCTTTGGCCGCTCCGGACTGATCAACCTGTTGCTGGAATGGGCTTTCGGCATCACCCCCACGCGCTGGCTCTATGGACTTCAAGGCGTGCTCGTCGCACAGCTCTTCGCATTCACACCCATTGCCTTCCTGATCCTGATCGGCGTTGTCGAGGGCGTATCGCCATCTTTGGAAGAGGCGGCGCAGACGCTACATGCCGGACGCTGGCGCACGTTCGCCGACATTTCACTGCCCCTGATGCGACCGGGGCTCGCCAACGCATTCCTCATCACGTTCATCGAGTCCATCGCGGACTTCGGCAATCCGATCCTGCTCGGCGGCAACTTTGGCGTGTTGTCGACTGAAATCTTCTTCTCTGTCGTTGGCGCGCAACTGGACCAGGGCCGCGCGGCGACGCTGGGTATTGTTTTGCTGCTGTTCGCGCTAGGCGCGTTTTTTCTGCAGCGCCGTCTGCTGGGAAAAAAGGTCTATACGACGATGTCCGGCAAGGGCGATGCAGGCCTTCCAACACCATTGCCGAACGGTGTCCGGCGAATCTGCTACGCCGTGGTGCTGCCGTGGGTGTTTCTCACCATCGTGATCTACGGCATGGCGCTGGCAGGGGGCTTTGTCGAGACCTGGGGCCGGGACTACTCGTTCACGCTCAAGCACTATGTGAAGGCCTTCGGCGTCGAATGGGGGACGCACGGCTTACTTTGGACCGGCGCCGCGTGGAATTCATTCTGGACGACCGTCGAATTGTCAGCAATCGCGGCACCACTCACCGCCGCGATCGGCATCCTCACGGCCTGGCTGCTCACGCGCCAGAGGTTCCTGGGACAGGCGTGGTTCGAGTTCGGCACGATGCTTTCCTTCGCCATTCCCGGAACCGTGATCGGCGTGTCTTATATCCTTGCGTTCAACGTGCCGCCCATCGAGATCACGGGCACCGCGATCATTCTGGTCGTGTGCAATATCTTCCGCAACATGCCGGTGGGCGTGCGCGCCGGTATGGCGTCGATGACACAGATCGATCGCAGCCTGGACGAGGCGTCAACCACGCTGGGCGCGCGCAGTGCGACGACATTGCGACGCGTCCTGTTGCCCCTGCTCCGGCCCGCCGTCGTGGCCGCTTTGGTGTACAGCTTCGTTCGGTCCATGACCACTGTATCGGCCGTGATCTTCCTCGTCTCCGCCCAGTACGAATGGGCCACGACGTACATCATCAACCGTGTGGTTAACGGCGACTATGGCGTGGCCATCGCGTACAGTTCGGTGTTGATCGTGCTCATGCTGGTGGTCATCGGTGCCATTCAATGGGTCGTGGGCGCCCGCCGTCTCGGACGCCGGGGCGCCGCCGCGACAGACGTCGGCCCGTTGGCGGTTTCAGCCGCCTGATTTTCGAAATGCCCCCATGACCGCCGCCTCCATCGAATTCCGCAACGTCACCAAGCGCTATGGCGACGTCGCTGCTGCGCAAGCGCTGAGCTTCACGATCGCGGCGGGCACGCTGGTCACGCTGCTGGGGCCGTCAGGCTGCGGCAAGACCACCACGCTGCGCCTCATCGCCGGTCTCGAACTGCCGGACGATGGCGTCATCCTGATCGGTGGCCGCGACGTATCCCAGGTCTCCGCCGCCGATCGGGACGTGTCGATGGTTTTCCAGAGCTACGCGCTGTTTCCCCACATGACCGTGTTGGAGAACGTGCGCTATGGCCTGGTGGTTGCGGGCACTCCCAAGCCGGTTGCTGACGAACGCGCGCGTGTCGCACTGTCCACTGTCGGCCTGACCGGGTTCGATCTGCGCCTGCCTTCGGAACTGTCGGGAGGACAGCAGCAGCGAGTAGCGGTCGCGCGCGCACTCGTTCTCGAGCCTGCGGTGCTGCTATTCGACGAGCCCTTGTCCAACCTCGATGCGCGCCTGCGCCGCCAGATGCGCGAGGAGATTCGCGAGTTGCAGCAGCGGCTGGCGCTCACCGTCGTCTATGTCACGCATGACCAGGCGGAAGCGATGGCCGTTTCCGACCGCATCATCGTGATGAACAAGGGCGCCATTGCGCAGGAAGGCGCGCCGCGCGAACTCTACGAGCAGCCGCGCGATCCCTTCGTCGCCGGATTCATGGGGGACGCCAACCGCGTGCGCGGAGCACTGACCCGTCGCGATGCGACGCATGGCAACGTATCCGTGGGCGGCGTGACACTCTCGCTTCCGCATCGCGGCCTGCCTGATGGCAACGTCGACCTCTCCATTCGGCCCGAAGCGGTCACGTTCACGCCGCAGCAGAATGCCCCGCTATGCGCTACCGTGCGCAAGGCGTCCTATTTGGGCGGGCTGATGGAGTACACGCTCGACTCTGCGCTAGGCGACCTGTTCGTGATTTCGACCGCGGTGGACCAGCCGGTTGCCGTTGGCACCGTCGTGGGCATTGCGCTTGCGCGTCACGGTGTCGTGGTCATTCCGCCAGAGTCCGTCTGACAGCGGCTGTCGGAATCCCACCCGGGCCAGGCGTCAGGGAATCGCGCAGAAGACCGGGCCTTCTAGCAGCCAGCCGCGTTGGACCATCTCCCGCGCTTCACTGTGGCTGGTGACGAAGCGATGGCTGGTCAGGAGGTGAATGCCCCTGTTGTATAGACGTATCACAGGAACTCGATCAGGCGCGCAGGCCTCTCCGACGGGGGCATCGGCACTGAATGCGATTCCCTCATATAACCATTCCGGACTGGCGCGCACCAGTCCGCATTCATAGGCGCTGATCGTGTAGAAATGCGAGTTGGGGCCAACGCCGGGGGTTCCAAAAAACCGGCAGGCTGGCATGCCGTGCGGATCGCCGGATGCCCAGACCTTGAATGCGAAGCCTGTGCGCTGCCAGCCTGGTATGGCGACGCCCGCATCGAGCAACGCGGATTCGGCAGGATCGGCCGTCATGAAATAGTGATTGAGCGACTCGTTGCGGAATTCCACGACGATCCGCTCGCCGGCCATCTCTGGCGACGGGGACATGTAGTCGGTCTTCAGCACATCTTCGCCACCTCCCGCCACCTCGGTCATGCGGGCGCTGGTCGCGCGCGCCACAGGATCATCGGACAGCTGGCCGGCCAGAAAGCGCAATGACCAGGTGAATATCTCATCCGAAAACGCCGGTTCGAAACCGTGCTTGACGCCGGTCAGCGCAACCAGCTGGCGCGTGCCGGAAAAGAATTGGAATCCCTTCTCCGTCGCGCCGATCGGCGCGGTCGTGTCCGCGGTGCCGCTGATGGCAAGGATTGGCACGTTCACGCCTTGCAGCCCGTTCTGGTCGCGACCGAAGGCCGGAAACAGTTCCTGTCCGAAGTACGGCACGTACGTCGCTGCCGCCTTCAGGCGCGGATCGAAAGTGACCTGCTTGTACGCCTGCCCGACAGTAGTGGTGATTTGCGCACCGGCCATCAACAGCAATGACTCCCCGCCGAGACTCGCACCGAACCCGCCCACTTTCGCTGGATCGACATGTCCCGCGAATTGGGTGGAAAACGATGTGTTGCCCAACAAAGCATCGAGCGCCAACGACAGCGACAGTGGACGCACCGCTTGCATCGCGACAAAGGTCTTGATGTGCGTCAGCGCGTAGAAGACATCGCGGAAATCCTCCAGCTTGAGGTTCGCGAATCGCAGGTCGCCATGAAACGGCGCCACGACGACGTAGCCCCAGCTGGCGAACACGCGCACGGCGTCGATGTAGTCGCCAGAAATCGGACTGCCGGTAAGGCCGTGCGAGAACAGCAGGATCGGATACCGGGCGGCCGCGTCGGCGAACAGCGGCGCCTCGCCGCCGCGCTGCATGTGCGGCACGACGTCGCCGGTCGGCAATAGGTAGTCCGGACGCGCGTTGGCGGCTGATGTCGGATAGCACACCAGGACCACGTGCGGAAATGTCTGATTGGCATAAGGACCGTAGAGTCCGCCGTCGTTCGGTACGACCACGTTGACCGTCAGCGTATTGGCCGGCTCCGCGAGCAGTTCCGTGAGGTAGCGCGGCGTGTTGCCGTCTGGATTGCCTTCCCAGTAATCCTGCGCCGACGCGCCCGTGGGCACGCGGGTGAAATCCTGGGCAATATTGCTGCAGCCCACCGCGTATGGGCCGGGAGGCAGCGCGGGGACCGCTTCAGCGCAAACATTGCCCGAGAAAATGACGAGCGCCGCCAATGTCGCGACGATTTGGCCCGTGAAGAGAATCCTCATTTCGTATTTCCCGGTGAGCTAGAGCAGGTGACCGACTTCGATGCAAAATCCAAGCGCTCACTTATTGCACGCGTTGCCCGGCGAGCACGTCGGCCCTCTGCGCAATCTCGCGTAGGACCACGCCGACAATTGGGGGGAACGCGCGTCAGCGCACTGCGCCGACGTCGAGGGAAAAGACAAGCGGAAAAAACGTGGACCAGGCACTCCAACGTCGAGAACCGGCTTCCGAGACGGCCCACAAGGTGCCATCCGGAGCGAACTCGATGTCTTCGACGCCCGCGGGCAATGCGAACTGCTGCATGACGCGACCCGAATCCTTGTCGATCTGTTGCAGGCGCCCGAACGTGGAACTACTCTGGGTCAACCACAGGGTACCATCCGGCGCGATGGCGGCCCCTTGCGACTGCGCAGCGATGGCCAGGACTTTGTCCGCCGCCTTGTCGTCGAGCACCCCACCCGAACCAGAAATGATCGCGAGCACCTTGTCCTCTGCGATCCGCCACAGGTGCCCTTCCCCTTTACCGGCGCCAATCCACTCGCCCAGCCACAACGCATGGTTGGCATAGCCCAGGAACGCCCCACGCAGACTCCCACGCAGCGGCAAAGTCGAACATGCCAGGTCGACGCACCTGCCGGCGGCGAGCGCGGCGCGCGTGTCGATCCGGAACAGGTGATGGGAATCCACAACGTAGAGAAAACGATCGCCCGTATGCGCAATGCCGCCGGCATGGCCGCATGCAGCGGGCAGGTCGAATTGCCCCGCGAGGCCGCCATCGCGGGGATCGACCTTGAACACGCGACACGGTCCTGTGTCTTGCCTTGGGTCAGTACTTTGATAGGCCGCGATCCAGAGCGCTCCGTCACCCACCGCAACGCCTTGGGACACCCAGCCATCATCGAGTCGGGGCGCCCAGATGCGTGTGCGCATCGCCGCGCCATTTGGCACTGCGGTCAGTGGGCGATCGGTGAAGCTCGGCGCGAAACCAAGGACCTGCGGCTGGTCCTGCGCAAGCGCGAACAGGGGCACCGCGAACATGATCGCCAGCGTAAACACCCTCATGCGGTGCAGCGTGCGCATGTCAGCTCAGCATTCCTCAGTTTGCCTCAGTACGCCTCGACCGGAAGTGCGAGGACGCTATCGCCGCCGTGCGTCACGGCATGCGCATAGCCTGATGCTTGCGGCAGCAGGCACTCCGCATAGAAGCGGGCCGTGGTGATCTTGGCCCGGAGGAAATCCGCGTTGCCGATGCCGTTCTTGAGTTGCTCGTATGCAATGAGGGCCGCCCTTCCCATCTGCCATCCGCCGGCAACGAGACCCCACAGCTTGAGATAGGGGACCGCGCCCGCGTGAGCTGCACGCGTGTGCGCGCCAAATGCCGGTACCAGCCAGTCGATCGCCGCTTGCAGGTCCGATGTGCTCGACGCCAATTGCAATCCGACGGCATTGAGCACTGGATCGACATGGGATGCGAGCTTGGCGGCAACCTTGTCGATTTCCGCCGCGATGGCACTGGCCACGGCGCCCGCATCGCGCGCGGTCTTGCGGCCGATCAGGTCGTTCGCCTGGATACCGGTGGTGCCTTCGTAAATCGTGATGATTCGGGCGTCGCGGTAGTGTTGCGCCGCGCCCGTCTCCTCGATGAAGCCCATGCCGCCGTGGACTTGCACGCCGAGGGACGTGACTTCCTGCGCCACTTCCGTCGACCAGCCCTTAACGATCGGGATCATGAACTCGGCGAACGCCTGGTGGCGTTTGCGCGCCTCCGGATCGGGATGGGCGTGCCCGTTGTCGAGGGCGGCAGCGGTGACGTACGCCACCGCGCGGATCGCCTCGGTATAGGCGCGCATCGTCATCAGCATGCGGCGAATGTCAGGATGGTCAATGATTGGGCCCGCCTTGGCGACCTTGTCCAGCCCCACCGCCTTGCCCTGCACGCGATCCTTGGCAAAGGCCACGGCGCGCTGGTACGCGCGATCAGAAAGGCCAACACCTTCCATACCTACGGAGAAGCGCGCCAGATTCATCATGATGAACATGTACTCGAGGCCGCGATTCTCTTCGCCGACCACGTAGCCTGTCGCACCGCCATGCTCGCCATACACCATCATCGCGGTCGGGCTCGCATGAATGCCAAGCTTGTGCTCGAGCGAAACGCAGTGCACGTCGTTGCGCGCGCCGAGCGTGCCGTCATCGTTCACCAGGAACTTGGGCACGACGAATAGCGAAATTCCCTTCACGCCTTCTGGTGCGTCGGGCGTACGCGCCAGAACCAGGTGGATGATGTTTTCCGTGTAATCGTGTTCGCCGAACGTGATGAATATTTTCTGGCCGGAAATCTTGTAGGTGCCGTCACCCTGGGGCACGGCGCGCGTGCGCACAGCCGCAAGATCGGAACCTGCCTGCGGCTCCGTCAGGTTCATCGTGCCTGTCCACGTGCCGGCGACCATGTTCGGCAGGTACTTGTGCTTGAGCGCGTCCGAACCCTTCAACTCGATCGCCTCGACCGCACCTTGCGTCAACAGCGGACACAGGTCGAACGCGAGGTTGGATGCATGCCACATTTCCTCGACTGCCGTCTGCACCAGTTGCGGCAGACCCTGGCCGCCAAACTCCGGATTCTTGGTCAGGCCATTCCAGCCGTTGTCGCAAAACTGCTTGTAGGCGTCCTTGAATCCTGCCGGCGTCTTGACCGTGCCGTCGTCGAGGCGCCTGGAACCTTCGCGGTCGCCAGGGAAGTTGAGCGGGTCGAGGACGTTGGTCGCGAACTTGGAAGCTTCCTCGAGAATCGCCGTGACCGTGTCAGGTGCTGCGTCCTCGAAACCGGGAAGCTTGGCCACCTGCGCAAGACCTGCCAGTTCATTCAGTACAAAATTCAATTCAGCGAGAGGGGCGTGATAGGTGCTCATAGAGTCAACTTAGCGCCAAAGTCAACTGCGGGACCAGTTCGAACAAGTCGCCCACCAGTCCGTAATCGGCAATCTGGAAAATGGGGGCTTCCGCGTCCTTGTTGATCGCGACGATGACCTTGCTGTCCTTCATGCCGGCCAAGTGCTGGATGGCGCCGGAAATGCCGATGGCAATATACAGGTCGGGGGCCACGATCTTGCCCGTCTGTCCCACCTGGTAGTCGTTGGGCACATAGCCCGCATCGACCGCCGCGCGCGATGCGCCAAGGGCTGCGTTGAGCTTGTCTGCCAGCGCCTCCAGCATCTTGAAGTTCTCGGCACTGCCCAGGCCGCGGCCACCGGAAATCACGATACGCGCGCTGGTCAGTTCCGGGCGTTCAGACTTGGTGAGTTCCTGTCCGATCACGACCGCATGTCCCGTATCCGCCGACGGGGCAATCGACTCCACGGAACCGCTACCGCCGGTGGCCGCCGCCGCGTCAAAGGCCGTTGCGCGCACAGTGATGACTTTGACCGGGTCCTTCGATTGCACCGTGGCAAAGGCGTTGCCCGCATAGATGGGTCGCACGAAGGTGTCGGGCGAGACAATGGCAGTGATTTCCGATACCTGCGCCACGTCGAGCTTGGCGGCGACGCGTGGCAGGATGTTCTTGCCAAATCCAGTGGCTGGCGCCAGCACATGGGAGTACACGCCCGGAAGCATGCTCAATGCCATTGCGGCGATATTCTCCGCAGTGGGCATCGCAAAATGAGGAGCATCCGCATGCAGTACTTTGGCCACGCCGGCGACTGCAGCGGCGGCCTGCGCTGCGGCGCCCGCATTGTGGCCGGCAACCAGGACGTGGACGTCGCCGCCCAGTTGTTGCGCAGCCGTGATGGTATGCAGCGTCGCGGACTTGAGCGACGCCTGGTCGTGTTCAGCGATGACGAGTATGGACATGGTGATCTTCAGGCGATGACTTTGGCTTCGTTGCGCAACTTGGCGACCAACTCCTGCACGTCGGCGACCTTGCCGCCACCTTTGCGCTTGGGAGGCTCCACGACCTTGATTGTGGTGAGACGCGGCGTCACGTCCACAGCCAATGTAGCCGGCGTGGTGATTTCCATCGGCTTCTTCTTGGCCTTCATGATGTTCGGAAGCGTTGCATAGCGCGGTTCGTTCAAACGCAGATCCGTAGTAACGATGGCCGGCAATTTCATTTGCAACGTCTCCAGTCCGCCATCCACCTCACGCTTGACCGTGGCACCACCCTCGGCGATGTCCACTTTGGACGCGAATGCGGCTTGCGGCCAATCGAGCAGCGCGGCCAGCATTTGTCCGGTCTGGTTGGCATCATCGTCGATCGCCTGCTTGCCAAGGATCATGAGCTGCGGTTGCTCCTTGGCAGCGATTGCCGCCAGCAACTTGGCCACGGCCAATGGCTGCAGCTCCACGTCGGTTTCAACCAATATCGCGCGGTCTGCGCCGAGGGCCAATGCCGTGCGCAGCGTTTCCTGGCAGGCGGTCACGCCACACGTCACGGCCACGATCTCGGTCGCGATGCCTTTCTCCCTAAGCCGCACCGCTTCCTCGATGGCAATCTCGTCGAAGGGATTCATCGACATCTTAACGTTCATCGTGTCCACGCCCGAGCCGTCGGGCTTCACCCGGACCTTGACGTTGTAATCGACGACGCGCTTGATCGGAACCAGGATTTTCATGGCGATGAGTATCGGGTCAAATAGGTTGCGGAAAAGGAAGGGGACGCGATGCCGAAGGCAGGAATGCGATTATAGCTTCGCCAGCATCGTGGCTATCCCCTGATTGAGGGGACACGTTTCGCCCCGGGGCCCCGGTTGCGGGGAGACGGGCCCCCACGTAGGATGGACGCCCGCCCGACCAAATGCCCCAAATGCCGTCCCACCAGAGGTGCCCGTGACGTCCCCCACGCTGATCCCCACGACGGATATCAACGAGATCCTGAAGCATATTCCGCATCGCTACCCCTTCCTGTTGATCGATCGCATGCTGGCGTGCGAGCCCAATCAATGGGCGAAGGTAATCAAGAACGTGAGCCAGAACGAGGAATTCTTTCTCGGCGTGCCCCCGGATCGGCGCGTCATGCCACAAATGCTGCTGCTGGAATCCCTGGCGCAGGCGGCCGGCGTGCTCTGCCACTACTCGGGAATGATGAGCCGGATCGGCAAGACGATTTTCTTCTTCGCCGGCTTCGACAAGTGTCATTTTGGACAGCAAGTCGTCCCAGGCGACCAATTGCTCCTGGAATGCACGATGAAGCGCGCCGCACGCGGGGTGGCCAAAATACACGGTCGAGCAACCGTTGACGGCGTAATGGTCGTCGAATCCGATCTCACGGCCGTTATTCGCGACATGGAGGACGAAGCGGCCAAGCGTTCGGAAGCCGCCGCCTGCGCGTAGTCGCCTGTTTCTGGTTCCGGCCGGGCCTAGCGCAGCGCCGCGGCCAGGTCTTCGAGGAAGCGGGCCGCTGCCGCGCCGTTGATCAGGCGATGGTCAAACGTTACCGCAATCCGCACATTGCCCGCCGGTTGTTGCGGTGCGCCCAGGAAGAAAATCGAGCTGGCCGGCGCGACCAGCGTCGGCACGGCATCGATGATGCCAAAATCGCCCAAATGCGTGAGGAGGATTTGCGTGTCCTCCGCCGCTTCCGCACCGTCGCGAATCGCAGCGCGCATGCCGACCGCACAGGCGCGCATGAAGTCCGGCAACGCCATCGTCTCCGCCTTACGCACCACGGCGATGACCAGCTCGTCATTCGGTCGCGCCAGGGCGATCCCGAGATTCACGTGATCGTACTCACGGATGCGATCGTCGCCCACCATCACCGAACGAAACTTCGCATGCGATTGCGCGACGTTCGCAACCGCGTGCGCGAAGACCTGGAACGGCGTCGGGCGCGCGCGACCGTCCTGCCCGGCCGCAATCTCCAATCCGGAACAGGGCACGTCGATGGCAAGGGTTCCGGGAATGACCAATGTGGCGCTACGACGCAGGCGAAAGATCACCGCGCGATGGCCGCCTGTAACGCGCCGCTCGCGCATGCCGTCGACTTGCCGCGATTCCGCGGCGCGATCGGCCAGGTATTTGTCGATATCCTCGGGGAGCAACTTGTTCGTCACCGACGGAATGGATGCCAACGCGTGGTCGTCCAGCCCGCGTTCCAGCGCATGTGCGCGGGTACGCGGGGGAACGACACGCGGCGCAGCGGGCGACGGCGCAATCTTGCGCGCGCCATTCGCGTTTGCGACGAGCGCGACTGTCGCGCCGATATCCACGACATCCCCCACAGCGACGTGCCATTCGAGAAGCGTACCGTCGAACGGTGCCTCGAGTTCAACCGTGGTCTTATCGGTTTCAATGACGTACAGCGGGTCGCCGCGGTGAAGAGGCGCGCCTGGCGCGCACAATAGTTGCACGATGCGCGCCTCGCGCAGACCCTCCCCCAACTGCGGGACCTTGATTTCCCGCGCGCCGCGCTCAGTCATTGCATCGCCTCATTGCATGACTTCGGCCAGGGCCGCGTGAACACGCGCGGCATCCGGCAGCACTGCATACTCCAGCACGGGATTGAACGGAATATGGCCATCCTCCCGCGCTACTAACAATGGCGGCGAAAGAAATCTGTTGAATTTTGCCTGGGAGCCCACCGCTTCGGTAATGATGGCCTGGCCGAAGCTTCCCGTGCGCGCGTCTTCCGTCACCACGACCAGGCGGCCTGTCTTGGCGACGGACGCATCGATCGCCGCCCAATCGCAGGGCACGAGGCTGATGAGATCGATAATTTCAATTGACCAGCGATCGGCGTGATGCGCAGCAGCCCGTTGCACGATCTCCAGACAATTCCCCCATGTCACCACCGTGATATCCGTTCCGGTTTGCACGATGCGCGCCCGGCCGAATCCACGCGGCTGCAGCGGCACCGGATCATGGCGCACACGCATGATGTGTTTGGGAATGAGCAGTAGCGTCGGATCGGACTCCTGGAGCGCGCTCCACAAGAGGCCCACCAGGTCCGCAGGCGTGCTGGGTACCGCGACGCGCAATCCCGGAATGTGCGTCCAGAATCCTTCATTGGATTGGCTGTGCCAGGTACTGCCTGCCGGCAGGTAAGCCCCATACGGTGCGTAGAAAACCGCAGGACAGGTCCAGTCGCCATTGGAGCGCCAGCGCAATGTTGCAGCCTGGTTCAGCAGCTGGTTGAACGCCGGTGCGATGAAGTCGATGAATTGCATTTCCAGGATCGGTCGAAAACCCGTCGCCGCGAGTCCGACGCCCATGCCCGCGATGGTGGCCTCGGCCAACGGTGAATTCACGACGCGCCCGGGAAACCGAGTCGACAATCCTTTGGTGAAGCCGAAAACACCACCTTTTGGGTCCTCGACGTCCTCCCCGAAAACGATGGAGTTAGGTAGGCGCGCCAGCGCCTCGCGCAAAGTGGAGTTGAGCGCACCAGCCATAGTGTTGGCTGAGTCCTCAAGTGCAAAGGGCGGCAGGTACCCGTTGGAATCGAATGGGCCAAAAAGCTGGGTGTTGGCCGAACCAGGCGGCGGCGCGGGCTCTATTTCGGCAGTAGCGTACGCAGCATCGGCCTCCAATGTCGCCTCGTCCTGCAAGGCGCGCACCTGAGCGTCGTCGAGCGCACCGCTTTCCACCAAGGATGCTGCATAGCGCGTTACCGGGTCGCGCACCTTCATCGCGGCGATCTCGTCCGCGGAGCGATATATACGGTGGTCATCGCTATTCGTATGCGACGTCAGCCGGTCCAGCTCGACCCACAGGACCGTGGGACCATCGCCGCGCCGCGCGGTGGCGATGGCGACGCTTCCCGCAGCCGCAACCGCATCCACCGAGCGGCCGTCCACGTGCCTATATATCGCTGAATCGAAAATGCCCAGGCGGAACGGCAGCTGGTCGCGAGTCGGCGTGCTGATGCCGTAGCCATTGTCCTCGACGACGAACACGATCGGCAGCCGATCCTGCAACGCCTGCGCAACGGCTTCGAAGAATTCGCCCTGGCGTGTAGACGCATCGCCGATGGTGCACAGGACAACGCGGCCGTTCCCATTTTGCTTGATGCCCCAGGCCGCGCCAACGGCGGGCAGACATTGCGATGCGGTGGGTGTTGCCGGTGGATATATACCCAGCCGCCGATAGGAGCCATGAACCGGCATCTGTCGTCCGCCGGACGACGAATTGGCGGTCGCGAGGTGCTCGCGAGCCATTTCCAGCGGCGTGACCCCTCGCGCCTGCATCAACGCGCGGTCGCGATAATAGAGAAACAGCAGGTCGTCAGCTTGCAGTGACGCGGCCAGAACTGCGAGGGCCTCATGTCCCTGCCCCGGGATGTGGATCCACCCGCGACCTTGGCGCAGAAGGCGTTCTTCGCGTAGATCGCCGGCCCGGATGAGGAAGAGGTCGCGAAGAAGAATTCGCTTTTCGGTAAGCGACTCGTGCAGGAATGTCATGCGTGTGAAAATTTATAGTTATGCGGCGCGCAACGTGATCAGTTGCCAGTAAAGCATCTCATCGGTTTTCCATCGGGAGTTTTACGCTTGTTTGCCGAATGTTAAGTCCATCGCCAACCCCAAGATTTGCCAGTTATTTCTCGCATTGTCTCAACATTTTGTGGTTATTGACATTTTTGTAGACCACAATCCTAAGGCTACGACTGCTTGTTTTGGCTCTAGAGCAACAAAATGGGGCCCAGATTCATGCACATGGCGGCCACTCTAACTCAAATGCTATAGATCCCGAGAGACAGAGGAACGCGAAATAGGCCAAATTGTGGTGGACAGCGATTGCCGAAAACGCGATATTCAGGGTATGCCGGTACGAATTGGTTGGAATTAGCGGTTCGAAACGCGGGATGGCACCCTGTTCTTCGAGACATATCCGACTCCAACCAAATTGAACTCGGTAGCACATATCACAGAATCTATTGATGTTTATCCGCAACACTACCTTGTCCCGAAGGAGTGCAACATGAATGCAGTAGCCGACATCCGTTATCTCCAACCAACCCAATTCGAACAAATCGAACCGCGTTTCGACGCAGAATTTGGTGTTTATTGGGCCACGATGAATCCGCAGCCTAGACCCTGCTTCAATCCGCAACTTCTGCACGAGTTGCGCAGCTTCATCGACGGCATTATCAATTCGCAAGCGACAGTATTTGAGGATGGGCACGCCCACTCCGTGAACTACGCGGTTTTGGCGTCGAAATCCCCTGGCGTATTCAACCTTGGCGGTGATCTCGCTTTGTTCCGCAGCGCAATAGTTCATCGTGATCGCGCCCAGCTGGAACACTACGCAAAACTCTGCGTCGATGACTTGTATCCGTGGCATCGCAACTTTGATCTCCCGGTCACCACGATTTCGTTAGTGCAAGGTAGCGCGCTTGGCGGAGGCTTCGAAGCCGCTTTGGCCAGCAGCGTCCTGATCGCGGAAGAATCGTCGCGCATGGGCTTCCCGGAGGTGTTGTTCAATCTATTCCCGGGAATGGGCGCCTATAGTTTCCTGCAACGAAAGGTCGGACGCCGTACGACGGAAGAACTCATTACTAGTGGCAATACCTACACCGCACGCGAGTTATATGACATGGGAGTGGTTGATGTCATCACTCCGGACGGCACTGGTGAAGCGGCCGTCTATAGCTACGTTCGTCGTCATGCTCGGGGAGGCAACGGGCGTCGTGCATTCGAACAGGTCCGTAGAGAATTCGAAGCGGTAACCCGCGAGGAACTTGATCGCGTAACCGCAATGTGGGTCGACGCCGCCATCAAGCTAGAAGAACGAGATCTGAAAATGATGGATCGCCTGGTCAGAGCCCAGCAACGCAACGCGATCGAATCTGTTGGGTCCTATGCTGCGACCACGCGCGCGGCACCGGCGCGCCTGGCAGCAGTTGGCGGCGACGATTGACCGCCTAGTTTAATGCAGAAGGCTTGGTGAGGTGGCTGTAACTGCAGCTGCCGGTGTGCCACCGGCATATTCTCGTCGTTCTCGGGACATTACTACGAGGATTGCTGCTTTTGTTGTATCGATTCGAGATGGGTGTCGAGTGCATTCAACGTGCGCTCGACAACCTGTCCCAATTCTTCAGACCAAGCCAGCGCCTTCAGGCGCATTGTCTCGTGCGTCGCCTTATCGACTCGGGTCGCGAATTGCATCAGTTGGGTCGCGCCCACGCTGCCGGCGCCGCCCCGTAGCGCATGAGCAGCATCCTTGACCGCCTCGTATTTGCGTGCGGCCAGCCCCTCACCCAGTTGTGCAGTTAAGCGTTCGCAATCGGAGCGGAATCCGCGAATCAAACGCTCGACGAAAGTCGGGTCCGAAGAGAAGTTCTGCAATTCGGCCAGTACCACCGGATCGAGCGGAGGAATGTCCACCACTGAAAAGGACGGCCGCTCTTCGGACCGCGTGGGCGGCGTGACAGCTTGGGTCTCTGCCCGGTCAGCTAGATTACGTTCAATTGAGTCAAGCAACAGCGAGGCGCGAACCGGTTTCGCCACAAATTCAGCTGCACCGGCACGCTGACATTCTCCGATTGCTTCCGTTGTCACATTTGCCGACAAAATGATTACCGGAATCGGATTAGACGCAGTAAACCGGTAGAGTTTCAGCGCCTCGAGTCCGCTTACTACCGGCATCGAAAGATCGAAAAGCGCGATATCGAAATTCGCTCGTTCAAGCGCATCCAGTGCGTCCTCGCCATTGCAGACAATCGTGGCGACGTGACCACCACTTTCTAAGATCATTTGGGTGACGCGCTGGTTGGTTGGATTATCTTCAGCAACCAGTACTCTCGCACCGCGAATCTTATGTACCGTTGCACCTTGTCCTGCCTTAAGGGCATGTGCCGGAACGGTTACCCTGCGAGCCGAAGCGAGTTCCTCGACCAGATCAATTCCGGCCGGTTCGGTTATCGGTAACGGTACGTCCAGCCAGAAGGTGCTTCCGACCCCTTCAACGCTGCGTACTCCCAATTGTCCGCCCATCAGCGTTACCAATTGTCGGGCGATAGTCGTGCCCAAGCCGGTACCACCGTACACGCGGGTAACTGAATCATCCGCCTGTGCAAAAGCCTCGAAAATTGACGCCTGTTTAGACTGGGGTATCCCGATTCCGGTGTCCTGCACTTCGACACGAATCATGGCCACGTTATTTGTGGTATCACTGACCCGAGCGCGAAGGGTGATTTCGCCCTGTTCCGTGAATTTAACGGCATTGGACAGGAGGTTGAGTAGAACCTGGCGCAAATGATGCGCATCACCGGTAAACCATGCTCCGGTTTCGAGGGACACCTCGGTATTGACAACAAGGCCCTTGTAGCGCGCTTGGGGCAGCACCACTTTTACCGCGTTGGTAAGCAACTTGCCCAGGTCGAAAGGACGGGCCTCAAGATGGATGCGCCCCGCCTCGATCTTAGCGGCATCCAGGATTTCCTCGATCTGGGCTAGCGCAAGCTGCGCAGAAATCGACAGCGTTTCGACAATCTCTCTTTGTGACGCCGCTAGTAGCGTTTCGCGAAGCAGGTCGGTCATAGCGATTACGCCGTTCAGCGGCGTCCGCATTTCGTGACTGACGTTGGCCAGGAAGCGGCCCTTTGCCGCATTGGCGTCATCCGCGCGACGCTTAGCCTCTGTAATTCTCTCCGCCAACACACCCACATAGAATGGCAGGACGATCATTGCGACGAGGAACCCAACGCCCACCGCAACGTGATGCGACCAGAAATTCGAGTAAAAAAGGACAACGCTAAAGCCTACAAGAGACAGTCCCTGGCAAACGTGAAGATAAAACCGACCAAAGCGGAAGCCATTCCCGAACGTGACAAAAAGGTAAACGCCAACCACGACGGCGCCACCTTCACCCATCACTAGCATGAAATAGGTATTGACTACGTTATCCGCTACGATCCCAAGAAACCGTCGGGCGACAGTTATACGGTGATGACGGTCGCCAATCGTCAGAATATGCACAGTGATGACTACCGCAAAACAAAGGAATCCTAGGGCGACCCAAAGTCCATGCCATTCTCCTGGGGCGAGATCGCGGGTAATTAAAAGATCGCCGAGCAGCCAAATTGCCGCAAGCGCCGGAATGGCGACACGAAGCAGGGATTGTTCGAGTTCCGGCCTAGGCGCCGCAGCTACTAGCGCGCGCAGGACCTCAAGGTTGAACCACCGTTTACGCACGGATTCGGGTAAGTAGCGGTGAATTGTTCGAAGGATACTCATTCTACGCCGGTCGTTCGTTGCGCTCCACAGTCAATGGTTTGCGGCATTTCAACATCGTCGAAAATCACCTTTTTCGCACAAATGTTCCTTTAATACCGTGGGTTGCTGTCCGTTCCCGGCCCCCTCGTCCCGGAGGGTGGCACGACCGAATCCGGACAGCTGCCGGAATTAAAGCAAAGGATGTACCAATGACCCGGGCCATTACCGTGCCCGACGTCCCTTAGGGCTAGGACTCGTTCGAAACTGTGATCGACTACGCCTCGTTCGCGACCGCCGGAGCTAGGTTTTCCTCTGGACGAAGGGCTTCAATACTATCGAGCACGATGGGCCACAGCCGCGGTTCCGCGACGCGTCGGAAAAATCCGAAATGACCGATATGAGCCATACCGGCAAATTCGGGATTGACGCTTCGCAGCGTGGCTCGCAACGCCGGATAGGCGGCCAACAGCCTCCGAGTCCCGGCCTCGGTCGCGAACGCGTCGTCGGCGAAATTGAGGACGAGCGCTGGCAATCCGATACCCGAGTACCGGTCCAACATTGCGCGCGTCCTCGTGGTATTCGAATTCGTGGCCTCTGGTCGCATGTCGGGTGTCCGGCGAGCGGCCCACTGCATCGCAATTCCCGCCGGAATGTCGTCACCAATACCTAGTGTCCGCCCTGGAAAAAACCCGACAATTTGCGTCAGTATCGGCATTACGCCATGCCACAAAATTGCCATGGGGAGACGGTATCGGGGAAGATAGTCGCCGTAGTAGCCGGTATGCGCGCCGACAAAGATTAGTTGTGAAAGTTGATTTACATTCGGCGCACCGCCGATCAGGAATGTACCGATGCTGTGTGCGATACCGGTCAATTGCGCGGCGGGACAGCGCGCCATCAGCCACCGAATTGCCCCCCCACAGTCGGACTCTGACCAGTCCTCTGCCGATGCCTGGAAGCCTCGGAGTTTTAGTGGGCGCGATTTTCCCACCCCCCGATAGTCAAAAGTAAGGGTGGGGACTCCATGTGTTGCAAGATAGTTGCCAAAGCGATGATAGCAAGCTGCAGGGACGCCTCCTCCGCCAACAACTACTGCCGCCATAGTTGCAGGTATATTTGTACTCGCTTCAAAATAGCGGCCCTGCAGAGGAAACCCGTCTAACGCATCGAAAGTAATTGGCGAGCCCATGGGCTGTAATATCGGCAATGCGACAGAATCATCGGGGCTAGCGGCGGATTGAATTTCTATCCTCAATTCTTGGGGCTATTCAGGCACCGGACTTATCCGTCCACTGCGAAGCGGAGCACGATTGCCGCCAAATATTGGTGCCTGAAAACCGCTATGGCTTGGAATGCAACCTTTGCACGTCTTACCCCCCATGCCTCAGGTTCTTGCTGTAACTAGTCCCTGCTGCATTCCTAGCGCAACGGCCTCCTGTCGATTAGCTGCACCAAGCTTTGTGCGTACCGAAGTTAGATGAAACTGCACCGTTCGCTCGCTAATGCTGAGCTTGTATGCAATATCTGCAGAAGTAAGGCCATGGGCAACCATACCCAAGACTCCCCGCTCTCGCGCGGATAATGGCGCGCCCTTGAGTCGTGACGGAGAGCCTTTGGCTACAACTGATTTTATGAACCACTCGTGGAAATAATGCCCAAACGACAGGAGATCCGGCAGGTTTTTCTGAATCATCCTGAGTCTGGCAGCATCGATGTTGGGGAGTTTGGAGTTATAGGCAATCATGATGCCTCCATGGCCAACATCATGTAGCGTGAATGCAACTCCGCTTCGTGTTCCGTAGCGGGCGGCGTCATCTAGAAATTCGTCGCATCGCGCACTTCTGCCGCGTACATCGGATTGGTCCCAAATCATTGGTAAGGTGCTGTCGTAAATGTACTGAACGCGCGGATCGACTTCAACGTATGCATTCTTGTCATAGAGCATCATCCATTCCGCCGGCATCGTCGTGAAAGCGTATAGCTGCGTCTCTCTGTCCGGGCGCGGATTGGTTGCAAGCCCAAAGGCGAAGCTATCAAATCCCAAGCTTTCGACAATTGCGCGAACTACGTCAACGACATCACGACCCTGCGAGACAGCTTCGGCCACTGGCAGAAAAATTCGCGGCGCCACTCGTATCGCTGGAAAGTCACCAGGCTTGAGATCCAAAATTCGCATTGGCATCGTATTCCCCTCACAGTCGCTTCCACTGTCCGCCCACCAACCCCTCGACCGGCCGAAATGTGGCCTTGTACGCCATCTTCCGGCTTTCGGCGATGTAATAGCCGAGATACACATAGGGCAGCCCGGCAGCCAGGCAACGCTCGATTTGCCAAAGCACGTTGTAAGTACCGTAGCTCATTCCCGAGACGCCAGGGTCAAAGAATGTATAGACGGAGGACAACCCGTCGGCAAGTCGATCTACAAGGCTGACCATTCGGAGGACTCCGTCATCCCGGAACTCGAACAGGTCGGTGGCCACATTGCTGTGGAGAAGGAAATGCTGATACTGCTCGCGGCTGTCCTGATCCATTCCGCCGCCAGGATGCCGAAAGCGCTGATAACTCAGGTACAGTGCGTAATGTTCAGCATCGTAGGCCAAATTACGCTTAATTACCGTTAACTTCGCGTGACTCCGTACAATTCTCCGTTGCGTCCGACCCGGCAAGAAATCCTCCGTCGGCACGCGAACCGGTATGCACGCGCGGCAATGGTCACAATAGGGACGGTAGGTGAATGCGCCACTCCGACGAAAGCCGAGTCGGACGAGTTCTCCGTAGACCCGCGTGTCGATCAGGTGGCTTGGGGTTGCGACCTGCGAGCGCGCCGCATGGTCCGGCAGATAGCTGCAAGGATAGGGTGCCGTCGCGTAGAACTGCAGCGACGTCAGAGGAAGGTCGTTGAGCTTGCTCACCGCTAGGTCGCCTCGATTCCCCCCGCGCGCCACCCGGCCACCGGTTCGGTCGAGTGTATCAAGGCATGGAGATGCCCCGCAAACTGTGTCCTGGAAATAGGCCGAGCCCCAAACGACCGCAAGTGAGCGGTTTCCTGCTGGCAGTCGATCAGTGGTACGCCCTGTTGGCGCAGCGTTGCCACCAGGTGAACGAGCGCCATCTTGGAGGCATCGGTCTCGCGCGCAAACATGGATTCACCAAAGAACACCCGGCCAATGGCCATGCCGTAGAGGCCCCCGCACAGCACGCCATCTCGCCAGCTTTCCACCGAGTGGGCCATACCCCGCCGGTGCAACTCGCAGTAGGCGTCGACCATCTCCTCGGTGATCCAGGTCCCGCGCTGACCTTTGCGCGGGGCCGCCGCGCAGGCTTCGATGACATCGCGAAAGGCGGTATCGACGCGTATCTCGTACTCACGGCGCCGGACGCGCTTGACAAGCGAGTGCGACGTTTGAAACTCGTCGACGAACAGGACCATCCGCGGATCGGGACTCCACCACAGGATGGGCTGTCCTGCGGAATACCACGGAAATATGCCGCGTCGGTAAGCCGCGACCAGCCGTTCGGGGGACAAGTCGCCGCCGGCGGCGAGCAGGCCGTTCGGCTCGGCCAGCGCGGCGGAAAGCGGGGGAAAGGGAGCGTCGGGACGAAGCCAGGCGAGCACGCTGGTGCCCCGTCATTCCGACAACACGCGCATGGCTGGCGAGTGGAAATCGCGCCGCCACAGCACAGCCAGGATCACCAGCGTGAACGCCAGGAAGTGATAGCCGGATACAAACCACGTGCCGGCCGCAAAGCCGAAGTAGTACGCGCGGATACCTCTATTGAAATCGTCGCCTGCCAGCATTTGCAACGTCGAGAACTTCCTGGCGAATGGCTCCAGGTCAGTGTCGGACGAAGTCGGACTGGGCGCAGCACCAATCAGAATGGAAAGGTAATTAAACTGGCGCAGTGACCAGGTGAACTTGAAATAGGCGAAAATGAAGATGGCCGCAAGCATGATCACCTTCACCTCGACGGCTTCGCGCGCCACGGCGTGGCCGAACGGCAATTCGGCGCTGACGGCCATTAGCCGGTCGATGGTACCGGCCACGGCAATCAGGCCGGCAATAACATAGGTCGTGGTGCTGGCATAGAACGACACGCTTTGCACTAGGTTGCCAATCAGCGATGAATCCACGATCCGGTTCTCGCGACGCACCATTTGCCGCCCCCATTCGAGCCGGTGCTTGTACGCGGCGCCGCGAAGGCCGCCAACACCGCGTGAACGGTTGTCCGCGTAACAGCTGTAGATCGACCAACCCGCGAAGAAAACGACGAGGGCTATCCAGTCGATTGGCGTAAATCCTTGCAGTAATTTGTTGAGCATGGCGTAGGCGAGCGCTTCGACTTGAAGTTTAGGCGCATATTTGGGCGCGTAGGTACCCGCTGAGTAAGCGGCCTTCCGGTAAAATTCGCCAACGACAATTGCAAACACACGTCCCGGTAGCTCAGTGGATAGAGCGACCGCCTCCTAAGCGGTAGGTCGCCGGTTCAACTCCGGCCCGGGGCACCACACACGAGAGGCCGGAATCGATGCGCTCAACGCTGGCCCGAAACCAGACATTTCCCGGCCATCCAGGCACGTTGCGCCGTGCGCTGCTCCTGGCGGCATTCGCAGCGCTCGCCACTCTGGCGGTGCCGAGCCACGCCGAGGAAGTGGGATGCACGTCGACCACCTTCCGCATATTCAGTCCCAATGACAAGGTCTGCGTGCTGGCCTTTGACGACCCGGGCGTGCCGGGCGTCACCTGCCATCTGAGCCAGGCGCGTACTGGTGGATACACGGGCGCGCTGGGTATCGCGGAGGATCCGTCGCGCTTCGCAATCACATGCCACCAGACGGGACCCATCAGCGTCCCGGAGAAGCTGTCGAAGGAAGAAAGCGTGTTCAGCGAAAGTACGTCGCTGATCTTCAAGAACACCAAGGTGATCCGCATGTTCGACGCCAAGCGCAACACGCTCGTCTACGTGGCGATCAGCAAGCGCGTGCTCGAAGGTTCGCCGATGAACGCCATCTCGGCGGTGCCGGTCGCCCCCTGGCCGGCCAGGTAGCTCGATGCAGAAAGGTCGACGTGCGCAAAATCACGCTCCACCGTCTTCCTACTGCCCGGGAGCGCGGCGACGGCTCGTGACAAGTGGGAAAAGCGCTTTCCGTTAGAATTCAGGCGGTCGCATCCTCTTTTCGCAGGATTCCGCTTGCCCCCCTCTCTTCCTCCAACGCAGTACCGAATCGTCCCACTTGATCCCAACGCCCACCTGTACGAGGTGAGCGTCACGGTCGTCGACCCGGACCCCGCCGGCCAATGCTTCCGCCTGCCGTCATGGATTCCGGGCAGCTACCTCATTCGCGAATTTGCACGCCATTTCGTGCTGGTGCGGGCCGAGGCCGAAAGCGGCGAAATCAGAATCACCAAGGAAGCCAAGGATGTGTGGCGCGCCGCGCCCTGCTTCGGACCACTGACCGTCGTGGCGCAGGTCTATGCGTTCGACCTGTCGGTGCGCGGAGCCTATCTCGACGCCACGCGCGGATACTTCAACGGCGCGACGGTTTTCCTGTGTCCGGTCGGGCGCGAGGAAGCGCCGTGCACCGTGGACATCGCGCCACCGGACGCCGCCTTTGGCGAATGGAAAGTGGCGACCACGCTGCCGGCCGTGGCGGCGGCACCCTATGGATTCGGGCGATTTCGCGCCGGGAATTTTGATGAACTCATCGACCATCCGGTTGAGACGGGCTCGTTCGCCACGGCCACATTCATGGCCGGCGGCACACAACATGATATCGCGGTCACCGGCCAGCAACAGTCCGATTTGCCGCGACTGGCATCGGACTTGCGGCGTATCTGCCAGTGGCACATCGACCTCTTTGGCGGCGCACCGGACAGCGTGGCCCCCGTCGACCACTATCTGTTCCAGGTCATGGCGGTGGGTGAAGGCTACGGTGGATTGGAGCACCGCGCGAGCACCAGCCTCATATGCCGGCGCGAGGACCTACCAAAGCCTGGTGTCGAGAAAGTCTCGGACAGCTATCTCGGCTTCCTGGGGCTCGCCAGCCACGAATATTTCCACACCTGGAACATCAAGCGCATCAAGCCCGAGGCTTTTTCACCTTACGACCTCACACGCGAGAACTACACGCGGCAACTCTGGGCGTTCGAGGGCATCACTTCCTACTACGATGACCTGGCACTCGTGCGCTGCGGGCTCATTCCACCGGCGCGTTATCTCGAACTCGTCGGAAGGGCGATCTCCAGTGTGCTCCGCAATCCCGGGCGCAACGTGCAAAGCGTGGCGGAGTCCAGTTTCGACGCCTGGATAAAGTACTACCGGCGCGACGAGAACACACCGAACGCTGTAGTCAGCTACTACGTGAAAGGCTCGCTCGTCGCCCTGTGTCTGGACCTTACTTTGCGGTCGCGCAGCAGTGCCTCGCTGGATGATTTGATGCGGGCGTTATGGCTGCGGCACGGACATCCCGGCATCGGCGTGCCGGAAAACGCCATCGAGAAAATCGCAAGCGAAATGGCCGGGGAGGACCTGGGCGACTTTTTCACGCGATATGTCTTCGGCACTGAGGATCTGCCGCTTTCGAGGTTGTTGGCTGAGTTCGGGATCGCATTGCACATGCGCCCGGCCACCGGGAGCAAGGATCGCGGCGGCAAGGCCGCGGCGGTTGAGCCAGCCCGTAATACGCTGGGCGCACAAGTCGCGGGCGATCTCAAGCTGACCCATGTGCTTCGCGGTGGACCGGCGAGCCGCGCCGGATTGGCGGCCGGCGACACTCTGGTCGCGATCGATGATCTCAAGGCCACGCACGAAATGCTCGAATCGCTCATGGACCAGCCTCGGTTCGGCAAGCCACTTGTCGTGCACGCCTTCCGCCGCGACGAGCTGCGTACGTTCCGCATGGAACTCGATGCGGCGCCGCTCGACACCGCGTATCTTGTGCTGGACGAGAATCCAGGCGCGACCTCTGCCGCGCGGCGGGATGCCTGGCTTGGGTCACGCGGGTGAGGATTACCGCAACCAACGACATTTGTATTGCGTACCGTCATGCGCTCAGCGTCTTGTTTGGATGGGTACTCGCGGCGAGTGTGCCAGGAGCCAACGCAGTCGATCTCGCACTGGCTCGCAACCACACACTTGTTCCGCCCGACACGCCAATAAGCGCCACGGTCGAGTCACGCTTCGGCCGCACGATCTACGATCCCTACCGCTGGCTGGAAGACACGGGATCAGCCGATGTCTTCGCATGGTTCACGGCGCAAAATGACTACACGCGCAACATCCTCGACGCATTGCCGGGACGCGCGGCACTGCACGCGCGCCTGGTGGAGATCAATCGCAGCGTTGCGCACGTAAGGGACCTGCAATCGGCGGGCGATACGCTCGTCTATCTCAAACGCACGCCGGACGACACTACCTTCAAACTGCAGGCGCGTGAGGGACTCCATGGTGCCGAGCGCCTGCTGCTCGATCCAGCCCGCTACAACCAGGACGGCCAGCTCGCCACCATCGAGTACTTCAGCATCTCGCCCAACGGCAAGCGTCTGGCGGTCGGCGTGGCGCTGGGCGGGACCGAAGACGCCACCCTTCGTGTGCTCGATGTCGCGTCACTGCGCGAAATCGGCGCGCCGATTCCGCGTGCACGCGGCGCGAATCCCGTCTGGCGCTTTGACGGCGAAGTCCTGTTCTATACGCAACTGCGCGAGCGCAAGAAAGGCGAGCCGGTGGCGGACTCGGCCCGCAATCGCCGCGCATTCATGCGCTCCTTTGCCACGACGGGCACGCAGCAGGACATTGCCATATTCGGCAGTGGTCTCGATCCCGCGCTTGCCCTTTCCGCAGACGATACGCCGTCGGTGCACGTTTCGCCCGTGTCCCCGTTCGTCATCGGCGTCGTCAGCCAAGGTGTTCAGAACGAGATCTCGATCTACGTGGCGCCATTGACCCAGTTGCGCGGTTCAGCAACGCCATGGCGAAAGGTGGCGGGACCCGAACAGGGAATCACCGACTTCGACCTGCGCGGCGAATGGATCTACTTGCTGACCCACGAGCAGGCGCCGCGTTACCAGATCGTGCGCTGGTCGCTGCGCGATCCGCGGCCCTACTCGCTGGCCAACGCCGAAGTTGTCCTGCCGCCCTCGGAGCGCGTAGTGCGCGGCCTGAACGTGGCAAAGGATGCCTTGTACGTGCAGGAAACCGATGGCGACCTCGGCGTATTGAGGCGGCTCGAGTACAACGTCAAGCTCAAGCGGGCTGCGCCGTCCCGCGCGAGCACCAGGGCGCGAGCCAAGGCCGCGCGTACGCCCGCCGCGCTTCCCAAGACCTCAGGCGTTGCTCGCGGCACCGAGTTGAAACTCCCGCCACGTGGCGCCATCCAGGAACTCGTCACCGACCCAGTGCGTGCGGGCGCGCTGGCCAAGATCACGAGTTGGACAATGGCCCCGTCGTACTACAGCGTCGACGGCAGGACCGGTGTACTCACGCGTACCGATCTTCTTCTGCGCGGTGGTGGCGAATGGAGCGACGTGGTCGCAACGGAAGTTGCCGTGAAAAGCCACGACGGCGTCGACGTACCACTCACCATCGTCTATCCCAAAAGCGCAGCCCGGGACGGCAGTGCGCCGTTGCTGCTCGAAGCCTACGGCGCGTACGGAATCAGCGTCGCACCGCAATTCTGGCCGTCGCTTGCCGTATGGCTGGAGCATGGCGGCGTCTACGCGATCGCGCACGTGCGCGGCGGTGGCGAGTTGGGCTACGACTGGCACCGCGGTGGTTACCACGACACCAAGCCCAACTCCTGGCGCGACCTCGTTGCGACGGCGCAATGGCTAATCGGCCAACGCTGGACCGCGCCCGAAAGACTCGCCATCCTGGGCAGCAGCGCCGGCGGACTCACTGTGAGCAATGCCATGTTGGAGCGGCCGGATCTATTTGCCGCCATGGTCAGCCAATCCGGCTTTCACGACGCGTTGCGCAGCGAACAGGGCGCGGTGGGCCCCGCCAACATCCCGGAGTTTGGCAGTGTGGCCACGGAAAGCGGCCTGGCCGATCTGCTATCGATGAGCAGCTACGCGCGCGTCGCGGAAGGCGTCGCCTATCCCGCCGCGATGCTAACCATCGGCTATCGCGATGCGCGTGTGGACCCTTGGGACCCGGGCAAGATGGCAGCGCGCCTGCAGGCCGCAAGCGCATCGCTCGCGGGTAGGGGCAATCCCGTCCTGCTGCGCGTGGACTTTGACGGCGGCCACGGCAGCGACACCCTGCAAAAGAATGACGAGACTACGGACCTGTTCGCATTCTTGCTCTGGCGCACTGGCGCGACCGACTTCACCTTGCCCTGATCGCCATCAGGCCGGCGCGGCCCTCCAGTGAGGAGGAATGGTCTTGTCGAAGTAGGGCAAGGCCTCGATGCGGGCTTTCCAGGCGCGCAGTTGCGGCGTCAGCATGCCGTCCGCATCGAGATCGGGTAACTTCATCTGCGCGCGCCAAAGGGCGGCGACAAACGGATAAAGCGCGTAATCGGCGGCGGAGAGCGGTCCCGCCAGGAACTCTCCTTGCATCGACTGCGTGAAAATGCCGATTTCGTCGACCACGGCCTTGCGCCCCGACGCGATTTTGTCAAGCTCGCGCTCCTCCGGCTTTTTCCAGAACGCCTGCGTCAGGACCACGTCCGAGGCCTCGCGATAGTAGTTGTCGACTTCCTCGACAAGCCGTCGCACCAGCGCACGCTGCCGGACGTCGCCGGGAAAAAGCGGCGCACCACGGCCGGGATAGGCCTCCTCCAGATACTCGACGATCGCATTCGATTCATAGAGCACGAAGTCGCCGTCAACCAGCACCGGCACCTGATGCCGCGGGTTAAGGGCAATGAACTCCGGCTTGCGCGTGTCGCCCGCCGAAAATGAAAGCACTTTCAGTTCGTAGGGCAGCGCCTTGTGCTCGAGCGCGAGTTGCACGCGCCACGCATAGGGCGATCCTGATCCGTAATAAAGCGTCAGACTCATTCGTCAATCCTTGTTCGAAGTTATGTGACGGTCATTTCCTGGCTGCGGGCGAACCACGCATGGCCTCGACCGATGCTTTTTGCAACTCCATGGTCTTGATGCTCATCTGCATCATCGATACGCTCATCGTCAGCCAATTCTCGATGACCTTGAGTTCCGCGATCTTGCGCTCGATTTCCACGGGATCGAGGGCGGCGAACATTGCAGCGGGATTGGGGAAAGGCATGGCTCCGGGCATCGCCTGTGCCGCCGCGCCCGGCATGCCGAATCCTGGCATCGCGACGCCAAGCGGATTCCACATCTTCTGCATGAATTCCATCGCATCCTGTGGCGAAAAGGGCATCCCGCCCGCCCCTGCTTTGGGTCCCTGGCTCTTGCTGTCGCTGCTCATCGTTCCTCCTCTGCGAATGCCCACGCGGGGCCAGGTCGCGTCCCCCATGGCCTGCTAGTATCCTCCCCCATGGCAGAACTTGGCGCAACAGTGAGGGACCGACTCAGGACCTTGGTCGGGGAGGCGAACGTATTGACCGCCGATGCGGATGTTGCGTCCTACCTGACCGACTGGCGCGGACGTTTCCATGGCGCGGCGCGGGCCGTCGTCAAGCCTGCGACAACCGATGAAGTGGCCGCCGTCGTCGCCGCCTGTGCGCAACTCGGTGTGCCCATCGTTCCGCAGGGCGGCAATACCGGCATGTGCGGCGGCGCAACACCGCACGAAAGTGGCATCGAGGTCGTACTTTCGCTCGCGCGCATGAAGCGCATCCGCGCACTGGACCTGGCCAACGCCACGCTGACCGCGGACGCCGGCGTCACCCTGGCCGAAGTACAACATACCGCTGCGGAAGCGGGTCTCCTGTTTCCACTTTCGCTGGCCTCGGAAGGGACCTGCACGATCGGCGGCAATCTGTCGACCAATGCCGGCGGCACGGCGGTGCTTCGCTTTGGCAATGCGCGCGACCTTACGCTGGGCATCGAGGTCGTGCTCGCCGACGGGCGCGTCTGGAACGGCCTGCGCGGCTTGCGCAAGGACAACACCGGCTATGACCTGAAGCACCTCTTCATCGGGGGCGAAGGCACGCTCGGCATCGTGACCGCGGCGACATTGAAACTCTTTCCTGCACCGCGCACCCGCGTCACCGCGCTGTGTGCAGTGGCGTCAGTGGATGCCGCGGTGGCGCTGTTGTCGCGTCAGAAGGCAGCATTGGGTGATCGCCTCACCGGATTCGAGCTGATGAGCGCCGTCGCCCTGGGGTTGTCGATCAAGCATCACCCCGGACTACCGGACCCGCTACCCGGCCATCCCTGGTACGTCCTGATCCAGGCCGACGACAGCGCCGCCGACGCGCCGCTTGTCGCCATGGCGGAAGCCGGGCTTGCCGCCGCGGTTGCAGATGACCTTGCGCTGGACGTGGTGGTAGCACTTTCGATGGATCAGGCTGACAAGTTGTGGGCACTGCGTGAGAACATCAGCGAAGCTCAACGCCGCGAAGGTCCCAACATCAAGCACGATATTTCGCTTCCGGTGTCGGCCATCCCCCGGTTCCTGCTGGAGTGTGGGGCGGCACTCGCAGCGGCTTTCCCCGGTTCGCGGCTCGTGGTATTCGGGCACTTGGGCGACGGCAATCTGCACTACAACCTCGGCGCACCCGAAGGTGTCGAAGCGGCAAACTTCCTGGATCACGCGGCGGCGGCGAACCGTATCGTCCACGATTGCGTCGCACGCTATGAGGGCAGCTTCAGTGCCGAGCACGGCGTGGGACAATTGAAGCGTTCCGAGTTGCTGCGCTACAAGTCGGACGTGGAACTGGCGCTGATGCGCACAGTCAAGGCGGCATTCGATCCGGGCAATATCATGAATCCAGGAAAGGTTCTCTGAACGGTCCATGGGAAAGATAATCTTTTGGCTGGTCCTGATTTTCGGAGTGCTGTTCGCGCTTCGGATGTGGAATTCGTCCAAGACGCGCGCGTCGCGCAGGGACGCGGCCGGCCCCGGGGATGGCCCGGGACGTGGTGCGACGCCGATGATCAAATGCGTGGATTGCGGTGTATTTCTGCCCGCCCCCGATGTCACGACGACGCCGGGCGGGTATCGTTGTGGCGATCCGGCCTGCCCCAATCGAAAGCGCAGCGCTGTTTGACCCCCTGGGGCGCCCAAGAACCCACGCCAATGCAACCCGCCCCGGCCATTCCGCCCTTCGAGCCCCCGTCGCTGCCAGCATCGTTGACCGATTCGGGCCGCCGGATCATCTGGATCGTTGGCCTCTATCGCGCGGTCTGCGCCGCGTTGCTGCTCGGCACCGCATTGCTGGTCGACCCCAAGCTCCTCAACGTCGCCACGCCCAACGCGTTCGTCACGGGCGTCGGACTCTACTTCTGCTTTGGCCTGGCGACGTTCTGGTGGGTGCAGCAGGAGCGCCTGCCGTTGCCTCTGCCGCATACGCTCTTCGCGCTGCTGGTCGGGGACGTATTTTTTCTTGGGCTCATCATGTTCGCGGGGGGGACCTTCAGTGCACCGTTGCCAATCCTGCTGTTTCCGCAACTCGCCGCGGCGGGCTGGCTGCTGCGGCAGGAAACGGCGTTTTTCCAAGCCGGCTTTGCATCCCTCGCGTTACTGGGACTCGATTCATTCCGCATGTGGAATGGACAGGCATTCGGCGCGCAATTGTTCCAGACCGGAATCATCGGCTTTGGCTATTTCACGACCGTCGGCATTGCGGTGGCGCTTGGCCGCTATACCAAGCAATCGGAGGACCTGGCGGCGCAGCGCGGTATCGACGTCGCAAACCTTGAGCAGGTAAACCGGCTCATCATCCAGGACATGCAGGACGGCGTGCTGGTGGTCGACCTGAACGGCATCGTGCGTGGCCACAATGCCCAGGTCACTCGGCTGCTGGGCGGTTTCGGCCGCATGCGCGGCGGGATGCGCCTGGCTGAGTTCAGTACCACGCTGCACGACTACTGGCGGCGCTGGCAGGAGGACTTCAGCGAGACGCTGGATCCGTTCAAGGTCGAGGCAACGCAGCGACTCTTGCGCGTGCGTCTGGTGCGCATCGGGTCCGGTCTCAACGGCGGCACGCTGATCTACCTTGAGGACCTAGGTCGAGCGCAAACCGAAGCACAGCAGATGAAGCTTGCCGCGATGGGCCGGCTGACTGCCTCCATTGCGCACGAGGTGCGCAACCCCCTGTCGGCGATCAACCAGGCGGCGCAACTGCTGGAAGAGGATGGCGCGGTGGCGCCGGAGGGCGCGCGCCTGCTTGGCATGATCCGCAACAATGCCAAGCGCATTGACCGCATCGTCGGCGAAGTGCTGCAATTGAACCGGCGCGATCGCCAGCAGCCGGAAGTGGTGCAGTTCGCCGACTTCATGCGCTCTCTGATCGAGGAAATCGTGCCGTCAGAGAATATGCCGCCGGGCGGCGTGGCAATGCAGATTCCCGATGACCTGCTGATCATCTTCGACCGCGGGCACCTGAACCAGATCGTGTGGAACCTGGTGCGCAATGCGTGGCAGCATTGCCAGAAGAAGGAGGGCAGCATCCGCATCGTGGCCCGCGCGGGCTACATGGGCGATGCCGTTATCTGCGAATTGAACGACGATGGGCCGGGCATTCCTGCGGAGCTGCGTCCGCAGATCTTCGAACCTTTTTTCACGACCCGGCCGGGCGGTACAGGTTTGGGCCTGTACATAGCCCGTGAACTCGCCGACGCCAACGGCGCGGCGCTCGAATTGTTACCCAAGGGACCGGGCGCACACTTCAGAATGACGTTGAAAAGGGCGCTGACGCCGGGCCAGCCGGCCTGACGCCATTGCAGATGTGACGGAGAAAAATGATGGCAAGAAAAATACGCGGCCAACCCAGGATCCTGGTCGTCGATGACGAACCGGACCTCCTCGAACTCCTGGAGCTCACGCTGTCCCGCATGGGACTCGACACGGTCTGCGCGCAGTCCGTCGGTGACGCCCTGCGTCTCCTCGACAAGGAGCCCTTCGACCTGTGCCTCACCGACATGCGCTTGCCCGACGGTGAAGGCCTGCGGGTCGTCGAGCACATCACGCAAAAGGGATTGGACGTACCCGTCGCCGTGATCACCGCCTTTGGGAGCGCGGAAAACGCCGTGGCCGCCCTAAAGGCCGGCGCATTCGACTATCTCGCCAAACCCGTGGCGCTGGAACAGTTGCGCGCGCTGGTCAAGCAAGCGTTGAAGGTCCCCGAGAAGACGCAGCCATCCAGTTCGTATCGATTGCTCGGCGAATCGCAGGCGATCGAGCAGGTCCGCGGACTCATCGAACGTCTGGCCAAGAGCCAGGCGCCGGTGTTCATCAACGGCGAGTCGGGCAGTGGCAAGGAATTGGCGGCGCGCACGATTCACCTGAACGGACCTCGCGGGGAGCTTCCGTTCGTGGCCGTAAATTGCGGTGCCATTCCGGAAAACTTGATGGAGAGTGAATTCTTCGGATACCGCAAAGGTGCATTCACGGGCGCCGACGCCGACCGCGACGGGTTTTTCCAGGCCGCCAACGGCGGCACGCTGTTCCTGGACGAAGTGGCCGACCTGCCCTTGGCGATGCAGGTCAAGCTGTTGCGGGCAATCCAGGAGAAGAAGGTACGTAAGGTTGGCGCGACGCAGGAAGAGCCCGTCGATGTGCGCATCATCAGCGCCACGCATAAGAAATTGGCCGGCCTGGTGGAATCCGGTGACTTCCGCCAGGATCTCTATTACCGCCTGCACGTGATCGAACTCGCGATGCCCTCCCTGCGCGAAATGCGCGAAGACATCCCCTTGATCGCCGATGCGATCCTGACCAAGCTCTCACGCGGAACCACGGCGCAACTCGAACCCGAAGCGGTCGCCGCGCTGGAGCGTTACCCGTTCCCGGGCAATGTGCGCGAGCTGGAGAACATCCTCGAGCGCGGCTTGTCGCTGGCCGCCGACCCGCAGCACATCACGGCAGACGACCTGCACCTGACGCCGCTGGCGGAGGAAAGTGACGGCGCCATTCCGCCGGGCGAAAAATGGCCGCTGCAGGACTATCTCGATCGGGTCGAACGCGCCGCGATCAACGAGGCGCTGGAGAAAACGCGCTACAACCGAACGGCGGCTGCAAAGTTGCTGGGAATTACCTTTCGAGCGATGAGGTATCGGATGGAGCGGCTCGGTATCAAGTGACCGCACGCAGGCAATCGCAGTACGCACGAAGTGGCCTCAGGATCGACGCGCAGGGCGTGGCCGATCTCGCGGTACAGGTGCCCTCGCCGAACTGTGACCAGCGACCCCTGGGGGCGGAAATTTCGCTACTCGTGGTCCACGGCATTTCGCTGCCGCCGGGACGCTTTGGCGGTGATGGAGTGACGCAACTCTTCACCAACATGCTCGACCCGCGCGCCGACCCCTACTACGCCGGCATCGCCCACCTGAGAGTGTCGTCACATTTTTTCCTCCATCGCGACGGACGATTGGTGCAGTACGTCCCCTGTGGCATGCGCGCCTGGCATGCCGGCGTCTCGTCCTGGCGCGGGCGGCCCGCGTGCAACGACTACTCCGTCGGGATCGAACTGGAGGGGACCGACGACCTGCCCTACGAGTCCGCGCAATATCACTTGCTGGCGCGCCTTGCCCGGGCGCTGTGCGCACGTTATCCGGTGCGGGACATGGTGGGTCACTGCCACGTTGCGCCGGGCCGCAAGAGCGACCCCGGCGTGGCATTCGACTGGACAGGGCTGGCGCAGCTTCTGGGCGTCGGCCCGACCGACGGCCACGCCGCTGTTCGGCCAAAATGAGACTCCGCCGGGTCGCAATGGAGGGGCGATTCCCGCATCAGTTATAATGGGCGGTTGCCCACTTTGGGCTATTTCAGGCTTGACCGGCTCCCTGACGCCTACCGAAGCTAAGGCGTCCTTAAGGCAGGCCAGTGCATCCTTCGACCCCATGCAATTACTGGCGGACTTCTTCCCGCTTATCCTTTTTTTCGTCGCCTTCAAGTGGAAGGGGATCTTTGTCGCGACCGCGGTGGCCATGCTCGCGTCGGTTGCGCAGATCGCCTGGTTCAAATGGAAAGGCAAGTTGTCGACCATCCACTGGATTTCGTTCGCGATCATCGCCTTGTTTGGCGGCGCAACGCTGATCCTGCAGGACAAGACGTTCATCATGTGGAAGCCCACCGTGCTCTACGGCATGTTCGGCGCCATCCTTGCGGTGGGCAAGGTCATGTTCGGGCGCGACCTGATCGCGGCACTACTGCGCGACATCACGCTGCCACCGGCCGTATGGTCGAGGGTGACGTGGTCATGGACCGCATTTTTCTTTGCTATGGCCGTGTTGAACTGGTATGTCGCGTTCCGTTTCCGTCCCGAACTCCCTGAGGCAATTCGGGAAACCACCTGGGTCGACTTCAAGGTGTGGGGCGGCATAGGGTTGTTCGTTGCCTTTGCCCTGGCGCAGGGCCTGATGCTCGCGCGCCACATCGAGGAACCGGAGAACAAGCCGCAATGAGCACACGCCAGGACAATATCGCCGGCACGCTCGAGGAGCGCCTGTCCGCGCTCGCCCCGGTGGTATTCGAGTTGGCCGACGACAGCGCAGATCATGTCGGCCATGCGGGTGCTGCGGCCGGCGGTGGCCACTTTTCGCTGTTGATCGTTTCCGAGAAATTTTCAGGCCTCACCCGGCTCGCGCGGCATCGCGCCGTGCTGGATCGCGTGAGTGACCTCATTCCCCATCCAGTGCACGCGCTTGCCATTCGCGCGTATAGCCCGGACGAATTCCCTTCCAAGACGAAAGGATTTACGCAATGACCAGAACCAAGATCTTTGTCGCGCTACTCGCCGCGTCCCTCGCTACGGGCCTGGCCCACGCGCAAACCGCAGCACCCAAGGCCGCCGCCGCTCCGGCAGTGGCAGGCAAGGCGCTGTATCCGCAAGCCCAGTTCGACACCATGCTGAAGCAGCGCGTCGCGCAAGGTCAGCCGGACTCGCCCGAGCTTCGCAATGCGGTACGCGAGGAGCTCAATACCCGCGAATTGCTGGCACGTGAAGCAAAGAAGGCCAATCTCGAAAAAAATACGGACGTGAAGAACCAGATGGAGCTGGCGTCGCAAACCGTCCTTGTCAGCGCCTTTGTTGCCGACTGGGTCAAGAAGAACCCCATCCCCGAAGCCGAATTGCGCAAGGAATACGACGTGATCAAGGCGCAGATCGGCGACAAGGAGTACCACGTGCGGCACATCCTGGTCGAGAAGGAAGACGAGGCCAAGGACGTCATCGCGCAGCTGCAGAAGGGCGCCAAATTCGAAGACCTCGCCAAGGCTCGTTCAAAGGACCCGGGCTCCAAGGACAAGGGCGGCGACCTCGACTGGAACGCTCCCGCGGGCTTCGTCAAGCCGTTCTCGGACGCGATGGTTGCCACGCCCAAGGGCAAGTTCTCGGCAGTGCCGGTGCAGACGCAATTCGGCTACCACGTGATCCTGGTCGAGGACATCCGCGAAGCCAAGGTGCCGCCGTACGAAGAGGTGAAGCCGCAATTGCAGCAACGCATGCAGGCCGCGCATCTTGACAAGTATTTCAAGGAGCTGCGCGCCAAGAACGGCGTATAAATCTTTCGTACGGCAACAACAAAAAGGGCGGGCCTTGGGGCCTGCCCTTTTTCTTTTGAGTCGCAGCGACGGGCGGCGCGACTTACAAGCGCCCATGCAGGCCCCAGCGCTGCAACTCGCCTCGGCGATGCGCGCTGCCTGCGCGCAGGCGACCGGTCAACATGGCAAGTGATATCCTTGCGCCCAAATTGACAAGTGTGGACCGGGGGAGACGTGGTGCGCGTACGCAATCCGAAGGACTTCTGGGCCGGGGTTCTGTTCATCCTGTTCGGCACCGTCGCCATCGTCATCGGCTCGCGCTACAACCTGGGCACGGCGGCCAGGATGGGTCCTGGCTATTTTCCGCGCATCCTCGGCATCCTCTTGATCCTGCTCGGCGGCATCATCGCCATGCGTGGCCTGCGCCTCGATGGCGCGCCGCTACCGGCATGGAGGTGGCGACCAACGCTCGTCGTCCTGGGCAGCGTCGTCATCTTCGGCCTGATTGTCACGACGGTCGGCATGGCGATCTCCGTGGTCATCCTTATCATGATGGCAAGTTCGGCAAGTTCCGAATTCAGGCCCAAGGAGGCGCTGTTGAGCGGTGTCCTGCTGGCCACGTTGGCGGTCGGCGTGTTCGTGATCGGCCTCAAGCTGCAGGTCCCGATCTGGCCGGCATTTCTGCAGAGCTGAAACATGGAATTGTTCAATCATCTGGCCCTTGGTTTTTCCGTCGCGCTGACGCCGATCAACCTCATGTACGCGTTGATCGGCTCACTGTTGGGCACGCTGATCGGCGTGCTGCCGGGGATCGGCCCCGTCGCCACCATCGCCATGCTGCTGCCGACGACCTACGCGCTGCAGCCGGTTTCCGCCCTGATCATGCTCGCAGGCATCTACTACGGCGCGCAGTACGGCGGCTCCACCACGTCGATTCTCATCAACATGCCTGGAGAAACGTCGTCGGCCGTCACTTGCCTTGACGGCTATCAAATGGCGCGCAAGGGTGAGGCCGGCGCCGCGCTGGCGACGGCCGCGCTCGCTTCGTTCTTTGCGGGATGCGTGGCGACAGTCTTCATCGCAGCCGTCTCGATCCCACTGTCCGAACTGGCACTCAAGTTCGGTCCCGCGGAATACTTCTCGCTGATGGTGCTGGGGCTGATCGGTGCCGTCGTACTCGCGCGCGGTTCGCTGCTGAAGGCCATTGCGATGATCGTCACCGGCCTCTTGCTCGGGATCGTTGGTACCGACGTCAATTCCGGCGTGGCACGCTTTGACTTCGGCATCCTGCAACTCACCGACGGTATTGGCGTCGTCAGTGTGGCCATGGGCCTGTTCGGATTCGCCGAGATCATTACCAATCTCGAGTCGCAGGAAAAACGCGAGCGGCTGGCGAGCAGAGTCAAAGGACTGTGGATCTCGAAGGAGCAGTTCAAGGCGGCGTGGCCGGCGGTGCTGCGCGGCACCGGCCTGGGATCGTTCCTGGGCCTGCTGCCGGGCGGCGGGGCGATGCTCGCATCATTCGCCTCCTATGCGGTCGAGAAAAGAGTGGCGAAGGACCCATCGCAATTCGGTAAAGGCGCCATTCAGGGAGTGGCCGGGCCCGAAGCCGCCAACAACGCCGGTGCCCAGACCTCGTTCATTCCTCTGCTGACCCTGGGCATTCCTGAGAACGCGGTCATGGCGATGATGGTCGGGGCAATGACCATCCACAATATCCAGCCGGGACCGCAGGTGATGACCAGCAATCCCGGTCTGTTCTGGGGGCTCATCGTCTCAATGTGGGTGGGCAACCTGATGCTGGTCGTCCTCAACCTGCCGATGATCGGCATCTGGATCAAGCTCCTGACGGTGCCGTATCGCATTCTCTACCCCGCCATCCTCATGTTTTGCGCCATTGGCGTCTATACGATCAACAATGCCAGTTTCGACGTCAGCCAGACCGCGTTTTTCGGTCTCCTCGGTGTAATATTCCTAAAGCTCGAATGCGAACCGGCACCGCTGCTTCTTGGCTTTGTGCTGGGACCGATGATGGAAGAGAACCTGCGCCGCGCGATGTTGCTATCGCGCGGCGATCCGAGCGTGTTCATCACCAAGCCTATCTCCGCCGCCATGCTCGCCGCGGCAGTGCTGCTGATCGTGGTCATCGCGCTGCCCAACATCCGGCGCAAGCGTGAGGAAGCGTTCCAGGAAGAATGATGCCTCTCGATTGGACCAATGCCTACGCGTCGCGACGCCAGCCCGTGTTGGTTCGCAACGCGGTCGCGACCTCGCAACCGCTCGCCACCCAGGCCGGCCTCACCATGCTCGCCCGGGGTGGCAACGCCGTAGACGCTGCGCTGGCGACCGCGATCACGCTCACGGTGGTCGAGCCCTGCAGCAACGGAATTGGCTCCGATCTGTTTGCCATTCTATGGACCGGAGACGAGCTGGTCGGACTGAATGCCTCCGGTCATGCACCGGCGGCATGGTCCCCGCTACGGTTCGCCGGCAGGACGTCGATGCCCGAGCGCGGTTGGGAGACGGTGACGATTCCTGGAGCCGTTTCCGGCTGGATGGCGCTGTCGCGACGCTACGGGAAGTTGCCCTTCGCCGATCTTTTCGAACCCGCCATTCGCTACGCGCGCGACGGCTGGCATGTGTCGCCGGTTGTCGCCGAAAAGTGGTCGCTTGCAGTGCCCAACATGCCGAAGAACCTGGGCTGGCCCGAGGTTTTCATGCCGCGCGGACGCGCGCCGCAGGTTGGCGAGTTGTTCAAGTGTCCCGCCATGGCCAACACCCTCGAGCAAATTGGGAAGAGTGAGGGCGAATCGTTTTATCGTGGCGAGCTCGCGGAGGCGATGGTCGCGCACTCGCACGCGGCAAACGGCGCGCACACGCTCGCGGATTTTGCCACGCACACGGCCGATTGGGTGACGCCGCTGGCACAGGACTGTCGCGAAATGACGGTGCACGAAATTCCGCCCAACGGACAGGGTGTGTCGGCACTGATGGCTTTGGGGATGCTGGAACACTTTGACTTGGCCAGCCGTCATTGCGATTCGGTCGCCGTGCAACACCTGCAAATCGAGGCGATGAAACTTGCCTTCGCCGATACCTACCGCTATGTGAGCGATCCGCGCACGATGTCGGTAACCGCATCTAACCTTCTCGACCCCGACTACCTGGCGGCGCGTGCCCGGCTCATCGATCCAATGCGGGCGCAGGATTTTGGCCCCGGCGACCCTCCGCGCGGCGGGACGGTGTACCTTTGCGCGGCGGACCAGTCCGGCATGATGGTGTCTCTGATCCAGTCGAACTACATGGGCTTTGGCTCCGGCGTGGTGGTTCCCGGTACAGGTATCAGCTTGCAGAATCGTGGCGCGGGTTTCGTGTTGCAGCCGGGTCATCCCAACGAAGTCGGGGGCGGCAAGCGGCCGTATCACACGATAATCCCCGGCTTTGTCACGCGCAACGGCCAGCCTTATGCTGCATTCGGCGTCATGGGCGGCCCCATCCAGCCACCCGGTCATGTGCAGACGCTGGTGCGCCTCATCGACTACGGCATGAATCCGCAGGCGGTCCTCGACGCGCCGCGGTGGAAAGTCAATTCGGATGGGTCAGTGGACCTGGAAGCGAGCTCCGCACCCGAATTGCGCGCCGGGCTCATGGCGCTGGGACACAAGATGGAATCGGTCCCCGACTCCTACATGGACTTCGGCGCGGGCCAGTTCATCGTGCGCACCGATGACGGCTACGTCGCTGCGTCGGACCCGCGACGCGACGGACACGCCGCGGGATTCTAGCCTCTCCCGGCCTTTAGTACCGACAGCGGCAGTAGCTCGCTCCCGTTGCTCAGTTTCAATCTCTTGCGTCCGGTCTCGGGCGCAGCAAGCGGTGCGGTTGCGGTCAACGTGGCGAGGCTGCGTCGCGTCAGCTCCTGATAGCTGCGAGTGCCCTCGACCTTCCACGCCATTTCCTGCTCGGAAAGATCGCGCACCAGCTTGGCCGGGACGCCCGCGACGAGCGTTCGTGGCGGCACGACGAATCCCGCCTTCACGAAGGCCATCGCTGCGACGATCGCCGATTCACCGATTTCCGCGTTGTCGTTGACCACGGCGTTCATGCCGACCAGCGCGTTGCGTCGAACCACGCAGCCGTGCAGCACCGCCGCATGGCCGATGTGGCCCTCCTCCTCGACAATGGTGTCGGTGCTGGGAAAGCCGTGCATCACGCACGAGTCCTGGATGTTGGCGCCCGCGCGCACTTCGATGCGTCCGAAATCGCCACGCAGGCTGGCGCAGGGTCCGATGTAGCAGCCGGCACCGACGATCACGTCGCCGATCAGTACCGCGGAAGGGTGTACGTACGCGGAGGGATCGACGACGGGCGTCATGCCGTCGATCGAGTATACGGTCAGGGTCATGGCGAATCTCCGTTCATGTTGTCGTGTCGACGCCCGTTCAGCCCAACCACGCGCGCGCGTTGCGGAACATGCGCATCCAGGGCGAGGCGTCGCCCCACTCCTCCGGATGCCACGACATCTGCACCGTCCGGTGCACGCGTTCAGGGTGAGGCATCAGGATCGTGAAGCGGCCATCCGCAGTCGTGAGTCCGGTGATGCCCTGAGGCGAGCCGTTGGCATTGTACGGATACGCTTCGGTCGCCGCGCCGCGATGATCGACGAAGCGCATCGCCACCAGCGGCTGCGCGGCGGCAAGTTGCGCGGTGTCGTGGAATTCCGCATAGCCTTCGCCGTGCGCGGTCGCCACGGGAATGCGACTGCCCGCCATGCCCGAAAAGAAGAGCGACGGCGAGTTCACTACCTCCACCATCACCAGGCGCGCCTCGAACTGCTCCGACGCATTGCGCACGAAATGCGGCCAGTGCGCGATGCCCGGCACCAGCTCGCGCAGGTTGCTCAACATCTGGCAGCCGTTACACACGCCCAACGCAAATGAGTCTTCGCGCGCGAAGAATGCGGCGAATTGGTCCCGCACCGGGGCATTGAACAGGATGGATTTGGCCCAGCCTTCTCCGGCGCCCAACACGTCGCCATAGGAAAACCCTCCCCCGGCCACGAAGCCCTTGAACGCCGTCAACGAGTGGCGCCCCGCGGCGATGTCGCTCATGTGCACGTCGTAGGCATCGAAACCGGCACGGTCAAATGCGGCGGCCATTTCGACGTGGCCGTTGACGCCCTGCTCGCGCAGGATCGCTACCTTGGGTCGTTCACCCGTCGCAATGTACGGCGCCGCGATGTCGGCTTCCGGATCGAAGCTAAGCGTGGGAACAAGGCCCGGGTCCGTCGCATCCAGGATCCGTGCGTATTCCTGATCGGCCGAGTCGGAATTGTCGCGCAGTCGTTGCAGCGCATGCGTCGTCGCGGACCACGCGCGATGTAGATCGATGCGAGATTCATCCAACACGGTGACGTCACGACAGGTAATGGCGATCCGGCCGGCGGGCGACGGCATGCCCACGACCGTTGCGGTCAGCCCGGCGGCCGTCGCGGCGGCGATGACAGCGGGTGCAAGATCGCGACGCACTTGAACGACCGCACCGAGCTCCTCAGAGAACAAAGCCGGAAGTGGCCCGCCCGGATCGGCATCGAGATTGATCTCGAGACCGCAACGGGAAGCGAAGGCCATTTCCGCCAGCGTCACGAAGAGTCCCCCATCGCCGATATCGTGATAGGCGAACAGCGAGTCGAAGGCGTGCAGCCATTGCACCAGGCCGAAAAACGCGGAGAGCGCATGCGGATCATCGAGGTCGGGCGCGTCGTTGCCGAGCTGCCCATAGACCTGCGCAAACGCCGACGCGCCCAACCGCCGCATGCCGCCGGACAGGTCGATGTGCACCAGCAACGTATCGCCGCAATCGAGGCGCAACAACGGCGTGAGTGTCCTGCGCGCATCCGCCACGGGGGCGAATGCGGAAATGATGAGCGAAACCGGCGCGGTCACGGCTTTGGGCACGCCACCCTCGTTCCATGTTGTACGCATCGACATCGAATCCTTGCCAACCGGAATCGACAGGCCAATGGCCACGCACGTGTCGATGGCCACCGCACGCACGGTGTCGTAGAGCGCGGCGTCTTCTCCCGGATGCCCGGCGGGCGACATCCAGTTGGCCGACAGCTTGACGTCGCCCAGTTCGCGGATGCTGGCGGCCGCAATATTGGTGATCGCTTCGCCAACCGCCATGCGGCCGGATGCAGGCGCGTCAATCAGCGCCAGCGGCGTGCGCTCGCCCATCGCCATGGCTTCGCCCGCATAACCCTCGAAATCCATGAGCGTGACCGCGACATCCGCGACCGGCACCTGCCACGGCCCGACCATCGGGTCGCGCGAACACAAGCCGCCTACGGTGCGGTCGCCGATCGTGACCAGGAATGTCTTGTCGGCCACGGCCGGGAAACGCAGCACGCGATACGCCGCGTCCTTGACCGCGATTCCCGCGAGTTTGAGGGGCGGTAGCGCTCTGGCGACATGTTGCACGTCGCGCGTCATCATCGGTGGCTTGCCCAGAATGACATCGAGCGGCACATCGACCGGCTCGTTTCCGAAATGCGTGTCCGAAACCACCAGCCTGCCCACGGCATTAGCGTGTCCGACGACAGCAAAGGGGCAGCGTTCACGCGTACACAGGGCTGCGAATTCCGCGAGCGATTCCGGGAGGATCGCCAGCACGTACCGCTCCTGCGCCTCGTTGCACCAGATTTCGCGCGGCGACATGCCTGGCTCTTCCGATGGGATTGCACGCAAGTCGAACGTTCCGCCCGCACCACCGCCGTGCACCAATTCCGGTAGCGCGTTCGACAAGCCGCCGGCGCCCACATCGTGCAGGGAAAGAATCGGATTGCGCTCACCCAGTTGCCAGCAACGGTCGATCACTTCCTGCGCGCGACGCTCGATTTCCGCATTGCCTCGCTGAACCGAATCGAAGTCGAGGTCGGCCGAATTCACACCGGTGGCCATCGACGATGCGGCCCCGCCGCCCATGCCGATCAGCAGTCCTGGTCCGCCCACCTGGATCAGCAGCGCGCCTTTCGGCAACGCATGCTTGTGCGTGTGTTCCGCGCGAATGTTGCCTAATCCGCCTGCGATCATGATCGGCTTGTGATAGCCACGCACTTCGCCAGCAACCTCCTGCTCGAACGTGCGGAAATAGCCGGTAAGATTGGGGCGCCCGAATTCGTTGTTGAAAGCAGCCGCGCCGATCGGACCTTCGAGCATGATCGACAGTGCGGACGCGATGCGCTCCGGCTTGCCGTAGTCGTCTTCCCATGGCTGCGTTTGTCCGGGGATGCGCAAATGCGAAACTGTGAACCCAACCAGCCCTGCCTTGGGCTTGCCGCCGATTCCGGTCGCGCCCTCGTCGCGAATTTCGCCGCCCGATCCCGTGGCTGCGCCCGGAAACGGCGCGATGGCGGTCGGGTGATTGTGCGTCTCCACCTTCATCAGCGTGTGGGTCAACTCCGGCCGCGCGCCGTAACGGTCACCATCGCGTGGATAGAAGCGCGCCGCCATTGCGCCTTCCATCACCGCCGAATTGTCCGAGTACGCGACGATCGTTCCCTGCGGATGCGCCCTGTGCGTCTCGCGGATCATGCCGAACAGGCTCTTGTCCTGCTCCACGCCGTCGACGATGTGTCGCGCATTGAAAATCTTGTGGCGGCAATGCTCCGAATTGGCCTGTGCGAACATCATCAGCTCGACGTCGGTCGGGTCACGGCCGAGCGCGCGGAAGCTGGCATCGAGGTATTCGATCTCGTCGGGTGCCAATGCCAGTCCCATGTCCGTGTTCGCGCGTTCCAGTGCCGCACGACCCTCTTGCAGCAGCGCAATGGTGGCCAGCGGCCTGGGCGGGAAGTGGGCAAACAGCTGACTCGCGTCGGCCATGTCAGTGAACACGGCTTCGGTCATCCGGTCATGGATGAGCGGCAACAATGCATCGCGGTCCGCACCGGCAAGCGGCGCACTATCCATTGTCGCAATGCCATAAACCACACCGCGTTCGATGCGATTGACCGGGGACAAGCCGCAATTCCTGGCGATATCAGTCGCCTTGGAAGACCATGGGGACAGTGTCCCGGGACGCGGCACCACCAGCAACGTGGTGCTTGCCGTAGCGACACTCGGGGACAGCTCCGGACCGTAGGTCAGCAGTCGGTCGAGCTTAATGCGTTCCGCGGCATCGAGCGGACGGGAAATTTCGACGAAGTGCAGGAAGGTCGCCACAATGCCGGCGACACGGTGCGCGGGAAGGATGGTGGCGACGTTCTGCTGCAACTTCGCCAGGCGGAACTGCGACAACGCCGGCCGACCGGCAAGCGAGAGGATTTCGGACATCACGATGGGTGAGGCGCGTAAAGCCGGATTATACGCTGCCAGATGTGCCGCCTCGCCGGACGCGTACCGCGCTACTCGACCTCGCCGATGCGCTTCACGACGCCGACCATCTTGCTCGCGTCGACGTCGATGTAACGGGCGAATTTCGACGCGTCGTGGAATCTAAGCTTTAATGTTGCAAAATCTTGGCGAGAAATTGCTGTGCGCGTTCCGAACGCGGCTGGCCGAAGAATTCGGCCTTGGTCGCGTCTTCGACGATATAGCCAGCATCCATGAAGATCACGCGGTGCGCGACCTTCTTTGCGAACCCCATTTCGTGGGTGACGCACATCATCGTCATGCCTTCTTCGGCCAGCTTGACCATCACGTCCAGCACCTCGCCCACCATCTCTGGGTCGAGAGCGGAGGTCGGCTCGTCGAACAGCATTACGATCGGGTCCATCGACAGCGCGCGGGCAATGGCCACCCGCTGCTGTTGGCCGCCGGAAAGCTGCCCCGGAAACTTGTCCTTGTGCACGTTCAGGCCCACGCGGTCGAGCATCTTGAGCCCGCGCACCAATGCGTCGTCCTTGGAGCGGCCGAGCACCTTGATCTGCGCAAGCGTCAGGTTCTCTGTCACGGTAAGGTGGGGAAACAGCTCGAAATGCTGGAACACCATGCCGACCCGCGCCCGAAGCTTGGGAAGGTTGGTCTTGGGATCGGCAATCGAGATGCCGTCGACGATGACGTCGCCCTTCTGGAACGGCTCGAGGGCGTTGACGCACTTGATGAGCGTCGACTTGCCCGAGCCGGAGGGGCCGCAAACCACAACCACTTCCCCCTTCTTGATGCTCGTCGTGCAGTTGGTCAGCACCTGGAAGCTGCCGTACCACTTGGAAATATCCTTGATGTCGATCATGGCGCGTTCTCTCGTTCCCTCGGACTCAGCGGATGATGGCAATCTTCTTCTGCAGCTGGCGCACGATCATCGACAGGCTGAAGCAGATGACGAAATAGGTGACGGCCGCGAGCAGGTACATTTCAACGGGCCGGTTGAAGTTCTTTCCCGCAACTTCGAAGCCCTTGAGCAGGTCGTACGCGCCGACGGCATAGACCAGCGAGGTGTCCTGGAACAGGATGATGGTCTGCGTGAGTAGCACCGGCAGCATGTTGCGAAACGCCTGCGGCAAGACGACCAGCTTCATGCACTGCGCATAGGTCATGCCGACCGCGTAACCTGCCGACACCTGGCCGCTCGGCACCG
>JBDTPJ010000006.1:0-52854 GCA_039932755.1 Betaproteobacteria bacterium | reverse complement strand
GACGGCGCGGACCTGCATTGCGATTTGCCGATCAGCTTCGCGACGGCAGCACTTGGCGGCGAACTCGAAATTCCGACACTCGATGGACACGCCACGATCAAGATTCCTGCGGAGACGCAATCGGGCCAGACCTTCAGGCTGCGGAACAAGGGCATCCGGCCGGTTCGAGGTTCAGTGCAGGGCGACCTCTATTGTCATGTCGCAATCGAGACGCCCGTCAAGCTTACTTCGCGGCAAAAGGAACTGCTGCGCGAGTTCGAGCAGATCAACGAGGAAGATCCGGGCAAGCACAATCCCCGCGCCAAGGGATGGTTCGACAAGGTCCGCGACTTTTTCGGACAATGAGCCTTGGCCAATGAATTTTGGCCAATAGCACTCCCCGCTTCGATGTCGTAGTCATCGGCGCAGGCGCTGCCGGCATGATGTGCGCGGCGCAGGCCGGGCAACGCGGCCGCCGCGTGCTGCTGATCGAGCATTACCATCTGCTCGGGGAAAAAATCCGCATCTCGGGCGGCGGTCGCTGTAATTTCACGAACAGCGCAACCGGTCCTGCCAATTTCCTTTCGCAGAATCCGGACTTCTGCCGCTCTGCACTCGCCCGCTATACACCGCGGCACTTCATTTCGATGGTGGAAAGGCATGGCATCGCCTACCACGAGAAGAAACTCGGCCAGTTGTTCTGCGATGACTCCGCACAGGACATCATTCGCATGCTCAAGTCGGAATGCGACCGCGCCAATGTGCAATGGCGGATGCCCTGTCCCGTCGACCATGTCGAACGGCAAGCGGAAGGATTCCTGCTTGCAACTCCGCAGGGATCCGTGCGGTGCACGTCGCTCGTGATCGCGACCGGCGGGCTGTCGGTGCCCAAGATCGGCGCCACGCCCTTCGGCTATCGGATTGCGGAACAATTCGGCCTTGCGATCGTCGCGCCTCGTCCCGGATTGGTTCCGCTCGCATTCGCGCCGGACGCACTTGCGCGCTATGGGGACCTGTCTGGAGTGTCTGTGGATGCCGAGGTGTCCTGCAATGAGGGCCGCTTTCGCGAGAACCTGCTTTTCACTCATCGCGGATTGTCCGGCCCGGCGATCCTGCAAGCTTCATCTTACTGGGATGGCCGCACGCCCCTATCGGTCGACCTACTGCCGGGTGCGGACGCGGCGCCTTGGCTGTGCGCAGAGGCGCAGTCGCAGGCGCTTCTTCCCAACGTCCTTGCGCAACGGTTGCCCAAGCGCTTTGCGCAGCAATGGAGTGCCGCGCATGGCGTGTCCGTGCCCCTGAAACAGTTGGGCGAAGTGCGGCTGCGCGAGGTCGCGGCGCAGTTACACGAGTGGCGCATCCTGCCGTCGGGAACCCTCGGCTATCAGAAGGCGGAAGTGACCTGCGGTGGCGTCGCCACGAGCGGCCTGTCCTCGCAGACGATGGCGGCGACGGAGGTCCCTGGACTGCATTTCATCGGCGAAGTCGTCGACGTGACGGGCTGGCTCGGTGGCTACAACTTCCAGTGGGCGTGGGCCTCCGGACACGCCGCAGGGCAGGTGGCCTAGGCGCGATCGCATCCGCCATGTCGCAAAGGTACCGGGTGCGATGCTTTGGGTCGATCCCGGGTGAAGTTACGCTCGACGTCGGCGAAGTGTGATCAGCGCCGCACCGCCCAGCAGGCAGGCAAGGAGCCACAGCGCGACGTTCGCGAGCGTCGGCACGGCCGTCGAGGGCGGCGCCACGCCGATCGGCGCGAACACATCGTCGAAGCGCCAGGTCAGGATGTCGTGGTTAGAGAAGGCGGCGCCGGTTCCCGACGTGAATCCTACGAACGCCGACGTGGTCCCCAGGATACTGGCCAGATTGACGGCCCGGCTCAGCGTCGGTGACACCGGGCGCGAGTTCGACTGGCTGACGCGCAACTCGAGCACGGAGCCGTTGTAGTCGATCCACGCGAACCAGACGTTGCCGTTGTCGAGCGGCGGACTGATGTCAAACGTCTGTAAGGAAATGACCGAGCCGTTGACGTCGATGCCGACGTGGCTTGCGCTCGTATCGACGGGAGGTCCGTTGTCCCAGGTGTCGAATTCGACGCCGAGGCTGGTCGGAATTCCGGCATAGCCGATCCCGCCGCCGCCACCGCCCACGGTCGAGGCCACCGGCTGGACGACGAACACGATGCCGTCGGCGCCGCCAGCACCCGAAGCGGAAATCTGGAAGGAGAAAAACGTGCTGAACGACGCTCCGGGACCCAGCGGGATAAGCGTCGTCGAAAAGGCCGAACCCGCCTGACTGAATGTCGCGGGTGTGACGCGAAGGACTCCACCGGTGCAGGCGGCGTTTCCGTTGATCTGCAAGCCGACGCAACTGTTGAAGTTCGGGAAATTGAAGATCGTGGCCGCATTGACCGGGACTGCGAACGAGAGCAGCAAGCATGTGGCAAGCACCAGGGTTCTGATGATGTGCATTGCGATTTCCTCCCTTTTTGGCCGGCCCGAGGACTTGTCTCGGCCCGAACGCTCAGGAATGGTACTCCGATAGTGTCCGGAAAATCAGCGCCGCGCGTCCGTCGAGCCGAAGATATCATTCCACCCCGCGTAACTCGCTGGGGCCCACAGCGGCAGTGCCGGGCCGGGGCCGGAGCCGAACGTGAGCTGGGTATTCCTGGGCATTCTTGTGGTGTTCATTTGGCTGAGCTCCTGAGAGGTTGTTTTACCCCTAGTGGCGCTTGTCCCGGACCCGCCGTTCGGCATAGCATTCACCGCTTGGCCAAGTTCATACAGGAGTTACCCGTGCCCGTACGCTATCTCGCTGCCGCAATCGCAATGTGCTGTGCCATGGTTGCCCACAGCCAGGTCAAGGTGGGACTCATGGTGTCCGCCACGGGACCCACGTCGGCGATCGGCATTCCGCAGAAGAACACGGGAGACATATTGCCGAAGAAAATCGGCGATGCCACGGTCGAATACATCCAGCTTGACGATGGTGGTGACACGACGCGGGCGGTGCAGAACATCAAGAAGCTGATTCAGGAAAACAACATCGACGCGCTGATCGGTCCGTCCACGACGCCGAATGCGCTGGCGATCCTCGATGTGATCGCTGAAGCCAAAGTGCCAATGATGGCGACGGTGGGGACCTCGTCGGTGGTCGAGCCACTCGACGCGAAGAAGCGCTGGGTGTTCAAGACCACGCAAAACGACGACATCATCGCCGGCGCGCTGCTGAAGCACATGGTCAAGAATGGCGTAAAGACGATCGGCTTCATCGGCTTCAACGATCCCTACGGCGAAAATTGGTACAAGGTGTTCGGCGCCATGGCCGAAAAGGCGGGCATCAGCATCGTCGCCAACGAACGCTATGCGCGCACCGACCAGAGTGTCACGGGACAGGTGCTGAAAATGATGGCTGCCAAGCCCGATGCGGTGTTGATCGCCGCAGTGGGCGGACCGGCGGTGCTGCCGCAGGCCACGCTGTTCGACCAGGGGTTCAAAGGGCGGGTTTACCAGACGCACGCCGTGGCGACCGAGGACTTCATAAAGCTTGGTCGCGAAAAAGTCGAAGGGACGGTGCTCGCCGCCGGGCCGATGCTGGTCATCGACGAAATTCCCGACACGAATCCGACGAAGAAAGTGGCGCGGGCCTATATCGCTGCATACGAAAAACAATTTGGTAGCCGGCCCGCGACGTTCGGCGCCAACACCTGGGATGGCGCCATCCTGCTCGAACGCGCACTACCGGCGGCGCTCAAGGCCGGCAAGCCGGGCACGGAAGCATTCCGCAGCGCATTGCGCGATTCGCTGGAAATGGAACGCGAAGTGGTCGGTACCCAAGGCGTGTTCAACATGTCGGCGACCAACCACAACGGCATGGACGACCGGGCACGTGTACTGATTACCGTGAAGGATGGCAAATTCCGGCTGCTCGAATGAAAACTTCTTGTGGACCCGTCGCGAGCGCCGGCCGAGCTTCAACGCCGGGCGTGCGCCGATTTTCTTGTAACGTCGAGTGCGCGTAGTCGGGATTCTCCTCGCCGCCGGCGCCGGAGCCCGCTTTGGCGGGGCCAAGCTGCTCACGCCGCTGCCCACCGCCGCGCATGGTGTGGGTGCGGGAACAGCGATCGGCGTCGCCTCCTGCCTGCATTTGCTCGCGGCATTGCCCGAAGTCATTGCGGTCGTGCGGCCCGGCGATTCGATCCTTGCAAGCCAGCTCCGCGCGACGGGCGCGCTGGTGATCGAGTGCGCGCGCGCGGACGAAGGCATGGGCGCCAGCCTGGCATGTGGCGTGACGGCGGCAAGCACAGCCGAGGGCTGGGTGGTGGCACTGGCCGACATGCCCTGGATTTCACCCGCGACGATTGCCGTGGTTGCTGATGCGCTGCGCGACGGCGCGGCAATCGTCGCCACATCGTACATCGGGGTTCGCGCGCATCCCGTCGGCTTCGCGCGTACATACTTCGCGGCGCTGTCGGGACTTGGCGGCGACGAAGGCGCCAAGTCCCTGCTTGCCGCACATCGCGCGTCGTTACAACTGATCGAGGTCGTCGACAGCGGCGTCGTGCGTGACGTCGATACGCCCGCGGACCTCGCAGGCTAGCAACCCGTCCGCGCTATTCCTCGGCTTCGCGCTGCCAGAGATCTGCCTGGCGGTCGCGGCCGTGCCGCCGCTCTTCCTGTGTGCGCCACCACGAGCGCAACTGCGCTTCCGGCATTGGCCGCGCGATGAGATAGCCCTGCGCCTCCTCGCAACCGTGCGTGCGCAGGAAGTTGAACTGGGCGGCGGTTTCCACGCCCTCGGCAATGCAGCGCAATCCGAGGGAATGCGAGAGCGCGATGATCGCTTGTGTGATCGCCTCGTCGTTGCGATTTTTTTCCAGCCCATGCACAAAGCGCTGGTCGATTTTGATGCCCTGGATCGGCAGCCGCGCAAGGTAGGACAGGCTGGAATAGCCGGTGCCGAAATCATCGATCGTGATCGACACACCCATCTGCTTCAACTTCATGAGCGTGGCCACGGCCTTTTCCGGATGCGTGATGATGACGCTCTCCGTAATCTCGAGATCGAGATGCGCGGGAGCCAAGCCGCTTGCGGTCAATGCATCCTCGACGATCGACAGCCAGCTATCGTGCTGTAACTGCTGCACCGACAGGTTGACCGAAAGGCGCAGCGGCATGTTGAGCCGGTGCCACTGCATGACCTGCCGGCAGGCGTCGCGCAACACGCGGGCGCCCAGCGCCTGGATCATTCCCGATTCCTCGGCGATGGGAATGAATTCCGTGGGCGAGATCACGCCACGTTCCGGGTCCCGCCAGCGCAGCAGGGCCTCGACACCGCAGGCGCGCCCCGTCTTCATCTCGATCTGCGGCTGGTACACCAGGAAGAATTCGTCGTCCATGAGTCCGCGGCGCATGTCCGTCTCGAGCTGCAGTCGTAGCTGCACGCGCGCATTCATGTCTGCCGTATAGAAGCGATAGGCGTTGCGGCCGGCCTCCTTGGCGGCGTACATCGCGGTGTCCGCCTGCTTGATCAGGTTGCCTCCGTCGCTGGCGTCGACCGGGTACATCGCCACGCCAATCGAACAGGTGAGTGTGGGCATCTGGTCCGACAGCCGGAAGGGGGCCAGGAATGATTCGCGCACCCGCGTCAGCACGGCCATGACTTCGTATGCAGCCGGCTCTGGTTCGAGGCCGGGCAGTACGATGACGAATTCGTCGCCGCCAAGGCGCGCAACGGTATCGCTCTCGCGGACCGCGCCGATCAGACGCTGCGCAATGGATTGCAGCAACTGGTCTCCGGCATCATGCCCCAGCGTGTCGTTGATGCGCTTAAAGTGATCGAAGTCCAGGAAGAGGCATGCAACGTGCGTGCCGTCGCGCAGAGCCAGGGCGAGAATCTGCTTCAACCGCTGGTTGAGCAGCGAGCGATTGGGCAAGCCAGTCAGGATGTCGTGCTGCGCGAGCTTGTACGCGTGGGCAGTGGCGACTTCCAGTTCCTTGGTCCGTTGCGTGACCTTGTCCTCGAGCGTGCGCTGGTAGTTGGCGACCTCGGACTGAGACTCACCGAGCCGTTGCGTCATGTGGTTGAAGGTGTGGGTCAGTAGTCCCAGCTCATCCGAAGAACTCGCCGGCACGTGAACGTCCAGGCGGCCCGCACCTACAGCACGCGCAGCGCGCATAAGGCGATGCATCGGCGCCACCAGACGACGCGTGAGCAGCAGCGTGGCAAGAATCGCGAAGACGAGCAACGCCAGGACCACGGCGATGGCGCCGACGGCCTGTTCGCGGAACAGCCGTCGATGCACGTCCTGCGACATGCCCAGGCGCAGGTAACCCGTCGGTGCTTCCACAGCTACCGTGTTCAATCCTGCGGCCGTCACTGCGGCGCCTGGAAGGACGCTGGCGACGCTGCGCGGCCTGGCGATGGTTCCTACGAGTTCGATGTATTGCTTTCCTCCGATCGTGACGATGTGATCGACGACCTGGCGCGATGCAGGCAGCGGATCAAGGTCGAGCGACGGGAGTGGTTCCTTGGCCAATCCCGATGCGAAGCGGTGCTCAACCAAAACCTTGCCACGCGCATCGAAAACGGTGGCATAGGCGACATCCGGATCGTTACTGATGCTTTCGAGCATCTGCTCGAGACTCGATCTGTCCGCCGTGTAGAGACCGTTTTCCGCGAGATCGGCCACGATGCCCAGCAGGGCAGTCCCCTGGCTGCGCAGTTGTTGCTCCCCGTCACGCCACTGCTGCATGAAATGAAACATCGAGACCGCGACGGCCGTGAGGAAGATGAGGCCAACGGTCAGCAGGTTCAGCTTGGTGAGCAGGCCCATACGCACCGGAGGCAGGTCGAGCGTCGACACTGTGTCCCCGGCAAGAGGAGAAAAGCGGCGAAGCAGCCGGTGGTGGATTTTCATCGGAAGGACGGGGTTGGGCGCAAGCCGGACTCACCCCTATCGCGGGCATTCCGGCCGACGTTGGGTAAAGCGCCGGAGGTGTGTCGTCGCGTCATTCAACCAGAACGGGGATCTTGCCAATCCGCGCCTGCCACTCGCGTGGGGAGGTGTGATGCACCGAGCTGCCCTTGGCATCGACAGCGACGGTGACGGGCATGTCCTTGACCGTGAACTCGTAGATGGCCTCCATACCCAGATCGCCAAAGGCCACGACGCGTGACGCGCGAATTGCCTTGGATACGAGATAGGCCGCGCCGCCGACGGCCATCAGGTACGCCGCGCCATGCTTGCGGATGGCGTTGATGGCCACCGGTCCGCGTTCCGCCTTGCCGATCATCGCAATCAGTCCGGTCTTGTCCAGCATCATTTCGGTGAATTTATCCATGCGCGTGGCCGTGGTCGGACCGGCGGGACCGACGACTTCATCTCGGACCGGGTCCACTGGCCCGACGTAATAGATGACGCGATTCGTGAAGTCCACGCCTTCCGGCAGCGCGCCGCCCTTGGCAAAGATGTCGGCGATGCGCTTGTGCGCGGCATCGCGGCCGGTGAGCATGTTCCCGTTGAGAAGCAGCGTTTCACCGGGTTTCCATGTTGCGACCTCCGCGCGCGTCAATGTGTCCAGGTTGACCCGCTTCGCGGAAGGCGATGGCGTCCAATGCACATCCGGCCACTTGGACAGGTCGGGTGGATCGAGCTTGGCGACGCCGGAACCGTCGAGCGTGAAATGCGCATGGCGCGTCGCCGCGCAATTGGGAATCATGCCCACGGGCTTCGATGCGGCATGTGTCGGATAGTCGAGGATCTTCACGTCGAGCACCGTGGACAGGCCACCCAAGCCTTGCGCGCCGATGCCCAGCGCATTGACCTTGTCGTAGAGCTCGATACGCAATTCTTCTGTCTTGTTCGCGGGTCCGCGCCGCAAGAGCTCGTGCATGTCGATGGGCTCCATCAGCGCTTCCTTGGCCAGCACCATCGCCTTTTCCGCGGAGCCGCCGATGCCGATGCCCAGCATGCCCGGCGGACACCAGCCCGCGCCCATTGTCGGCACGGTCTTCAGCACCCAGTCGACGATGGAATCAGAAGGATTGAGCATCACGAATTTCGATTTGTTCTCCGAGCCGCCGCCCTTGGCCGCAATCTTCACCTCCACCGTATTGCCGGGCACGAGGTCGAAATGGATCACCGCGGGCGTGTTGTCGCGGGTGTTCTTGCGCGCGCCCGCCGGGTCGTCCACGATCGATGCACGCAATCGGTTGTCCGGGTCCATGTAGGCGAGGCGCACGCCTTCGTTGACCATCTCGGACAACGACATCGTTGCGCTACCCCACTGCACATTCATGCCGATCTTCACGAACGCGACGACGATGCCGGTGTCCTGGCAGATCGGGCGGTGACCCTCCGCGCACATCCGCGAATTGGTCAGGATCTGCGCAATCGCATCCTTCGCGGCCGGCGATTCCTCGGCGCGATAGGCGGCGCCGAGCGCCTCGATGTAATCCAGTGGGTGATAGTACGAAATGAATTGCAGCGCATCAGCGATGCTCTGGATGAAATCCTGTTGTCGAATCGTGGTAAATGTGGTGCTGGCCGAGGGGGCAACCGAGGTGGCGAATGTGGAGGTCATGGTGGTGCTCGCAAGGAATGGATCAGTGCGGCGGATCAAGATCGTCATGCCGGCAATCGCCGTATACGCCCCGCGCGACGATGAGGGCCAGGTAGAGCGGCAACTGTAGCCAGCGGCTCATGAACAGGAGCCGCGAAACGGGTTGCTGTCTGAATGGGAGCAAAGGGTCCAGTTGGACATGGGGTTTCCGGTGTACATCGGGGGTGAGCAGCCCAAAAGTCTACCATCCGAACGGGTCTGTCCTTGACCTCCGTCATTGCGCCACCGGCCGCGCTTTGGTTAGACTCATGCGGTCCGTCGCAAGCAAATCAAGAAACGTTCACTTGGGAGCGAAAGCCATGGCATCCGGTATCGAGTCGGTCCTGCAGGAAAACCGCGTTTTCCCGCCTTCGGAAGCCTTCGTCAAGCAGGCAAACGTCTCCGGCATGGCGGCCTACAAGGCGATGTGCGCGGAGGCCGAAAAGGATTTTGAGGGGTTCTGGGCGCGGCTAGCGCGCGAAAACCTGCTCTGGCACAAGCCCTTCTCCAAGACGCTAGACGAGTCGCACGCGCCATTCTTCAAGTGGTTCGAGGACGGCGAACTCAACGCTTCCTACAATTGCCTCGATCGGCACCTCACGACGCAGCCGGGCAAAGTCGCCCTCATCTTTGAAGCGGACGACGGCACGGTAACCAGGATCACCTACCAGGAGCTCTATCACGAGGTCTGTCGCTTCGCGAACGCCTTGAAGGCGAGCGACATCAAGAAGGGCGACCGGGTCCTGATCTACATGCCGATGTCGATCCAGGCCGTGGTCGCCATGCAGGCATGTGCGCGCATCGCGGCCACGCATTCCGTCGTGTTTGGCGGCTTTTCGGCGAAGAGCATCCACGAACGCATCATCGACGCCGGCGCGGTGGCGATCATCACCGCCGATGGCCAGTTCCGCGGCGGGCGAGAAATTCCGTTGAAAAAAGTGGTCGACGAGGCGCTGGCCATGGGTGGCTGCGAGGGCATCAAGACAGTGTTTGTCTACAAGCGCACCGGCGCCGCGATTGCGATGCAGGCCGGGCGTGACGTGTGGTGGCACGATGCCGTGGCCAAGCAGCCCGACACGTGCGAGCCGACGTGGGTGAGCGCGGAACATCCGCTGTTCATTCTCTATACGTCGGGTTCCACCGGCAAGCCCAAAGGTGTCCAGCATTCGACGGGGGGCTACCTGCTGCAGGCGGTGATGACGATGAAATGGACGTTCGACTACAAGCAGAACGACATCTTCTGGTGCACCGCAGATGTGGGCTGGGTCACGGGCCACACTTACATTGCGTACGGGCCGCTCGCCTGCGGTGCCACCGAAATCGTGTTTGAGGGCGTGCCGACCTATCCCGACGCGGGCCGCTTCTGGAAGATGATCCAGGATCACAAGGTGACGGTGTTCTATACCGCGCCCACCGCCATCCGGTCGCTGATCAAGGCCGGCGGCGATCTACCGAAGAACTACGACATGTCGTCTTTGCGCCTCCTGGGCACCGTTGGCGAGCCGATCAATCCGGAGGCATGGATGTGGTACTACCAGACAGTCGGTGGCTCGCGCTGCCCGATCGTCGACACCTGGTGGCAGACCGAAACCGGCGGCCACATGATCAATCCGCTGCCTGGCGCGACGCCGCTCAAGCCCGGCTCATGCACGTTTCCGCTGCCGGGCATCATTGCCGACATCGTTGACGAGACCGGGCAATCCGTCGAACTCGGCAAGGGCGGCATCCTTGTGATCAAACGCCCATGGCCAGGAATGATCCGCACCATCTGGGGCGATCCCGAACGCTACAAGACCAGTTACTACCCCGAGGATTTTCACGGCAAGTATTACCTGGCCGGCGACGGCGCCAGCCGCGATCTCGAAGGCTACATCCGGATCATGGGCCGAATCGACGACGTGCTGAACGTCTCGGGACATCGCCTGGGCACGATGGAAATCGAATCGGCATTGGTCGCCAATCCCTTGGTCGCGGAAGCCGCCGTGGTGGGCCGTCCGGACGACCTCACGGGGGAGGCGGTATGCGCCTTCGTGGTGTTGAAGCAGGTGCGGCCCGAGGGCGCCGAAGCCGACAAGATCGCCAAGATGTTGCGCGACTGGGTGGCCAAGGAGATCGGACCGATTGCCAAGCCGAAGGACATTCGCTTCGGAGAAAACCTTCCCAAGACGCGCTCGGGCAAGATCATGCGTCGGCTGCTGCGCTCAATCGCCAAGGACGAGGAGATCAAGCAGGACACGTCGACGCTGGAAAATCCAGCGATCCTCGATCAGTTGAAGCAGGTGAATTGACGACTCAGCGCTACTGATCCGCGGCATGCTCCCCATCGTCATTCCCGCGAACGCGGGAATCCAGGGACGTGGCCGTATTTGAAATGAAAACGAAGTCGCCGGATACTGGATGGCGTCCGATCAGGCTGAGGGCGGCAGGGTTTCCTGGAACGACGGCCGCTTGGCGAGCTTCTCGGCCAGTCGCGCAAGGTTCGGATAGTCGCGCTGCCAATTGAATTCGGGATTGCGCAGGTCCAGATATCCCAGCGCGCATCCGGTAGCCAAGTCGGCCAGCGAATACGACTCGCCGTTGCACCAACCATTCTCCCCAAGTTCCCGCGACAGCTCGGCCACGCCTGCCGCCACTTTCTGCTGCTGGCGTTCGGTCCATGCCTTGTTCTGTTGCTTGGCTGGCCGCTTCGCCTCGAGCACGATGGCGAGCATGGCGTCGCAGATGCCGTCAGCCAGGGCTTCCCAGCGCCGGACCTCGATGCGCTGTCGGTTGGGCTCGGGAATGAGCCGCGAGACTGGACTTACCGTGTCGAGGTACTCGACGATCACGCGCGAATCGAAGAGTTGCGTGCCGTCGTCCAGCACGAGCACGGGCACCTTGCCGAGGGGACTAAAAGCGTGCACTGGGTTGCCCGGCGCCCACGGCGATGCTTCGACCATCTGGTACTCGATTTTCTTGTCGGCGAGTGCAATGCGCACCTTTCGGACAAAGGGACTCGTCGGCGAGGCGATCAGCTTGAGCACGGGCGGGCAATTCTTGGAATGGCGGAAGAAAAGTATAGCATCGCGGTCACTTGCGACCGGCGCCGGAATTCAGAAGCGAAGATGCCCCGTGCTACACTCGAAACGCGTCGAAGCGATCGAAGGAAACGTGTCGGCGTGACCCACGCGCAGCGCCACTCCGAGCGATTGCAGACAATCATGGCCGCCGAAGCAATTTTCCCCGAACTTTCCGCGCTTTCACCGCTGGATGGTCGCTATGCCGGCAAAGTCGCAGCATTGCGCGAGCATTTCAGTGAGTTCGGGCTCATCCGCCATCGCGTGCGCGTCGAGATTGCGTGGCTCATCGCGCTTTCCGACGAACCGGGCATCGCGGAAGTGCCACCTTTTTCCGAGGCTGCGCGTGCAAGCCTGAGCCAGGTCGCCCAGTCTTTCTCGCCCGTCGATGCAGCGCGCGTCAAGGTCATCGAACGCACGACGAATCATGACGTCAAGGCGGTGGAGTACTGGCTGAAGGAACGTTTCGCGTCCATTCCGGAGGTCGCGCGCGTCGCGGAGTTCATCCATTTTGCATGCACGTCCGAGGACATCAACAATCTCGCCCATGCGCTGGCGTTGGCGGCGGCCAGACGCGACGTGGTGCTGCCGGCATTGCGCGACATCGCCGCGACGCTGCGGGAATTGGCGCACGCGCAGGCGGCTGTGCCCATGTTGTCGCGCACGCATGGCCAGCCGGCCACGCCGACCACGCTCGGCAAGGAAATCGCCAACGTCTATGCGCGCGTTGAGCGGCAGATCATGGCGATCGAGCACGTGCCGATCAAGGGCAAGGCCAATGGCGCCGTCGGCAACTACAACGCTCACCAGGTCGCGTACGCCGATGTCGATTGGGAGCGGCTCTCGGCAAAACTGGTCGCAGGACTCGGCCTCGAATTCAATCCTTACACGACGCAGATCGAACCCCACGACTACATGGCTGAGCTCTTCGATGCCATAGCCCGGGTCAATACGGTGTTCATCGACTTCGACCGTGACATCTGGGGATACGTCGCGCTGGGTTACTTCCGGCAAAAAATGAAGGAAGGCGAAGTCGGTTCATCGACGATGCCACACAAAGTGAATCCAATCGATTTCGAAAATTCGGAAGGCAACCTGGGATTGGCCAACGCCGTGCTGCGCCACCTTGCCGAAAAGCTGCCGGTCTCTCGCTGGCAGCGCGACCTCACGGACTCGACGGTATTGAGAAACATGGGCATGGCGCTGGGCTATGCCTTGCTCGGCTGGAGTTCGCTGCGTCAGGGCATGGGCAAGCTCGAAGTCGATGCCGCGAAAATGGCGGCGGACCTCGACGCCAACTGGGAAGTACTGGCCGAACCCATCCAGACCGTGATGCGACGCTTCGGCAATGCCAACCCCTACGAGCAGCTCAAGGCGTTGACGCGTGGCAAGACCGGCATGACGAGGGAATCCCTGCACGCTTTCATCCGGGGCCTGGACCTTCCCGCAGACGCCAAGGCGCGCCTCCTCGCGCTAACGCCATCGAACTATATCGGCGGCGCCGCTGAACTGGCGAAGCGCGTGTAGCGGTCCGCGGGTCGCGTGACTCGCGCCCGGAGTGGTCGACGGGCTACAACCTGCGTTGGATGCGCTCAGACCGGAGGCTTCGTGTGCCGCTCGCGTACGAACGTGAAGATCGCCGGCAAGACGGACACGATGACGATTCCGATGACGATCAGCGAGAGATTCTGCTTTACCCACGGAATGTTCCCGAACAGGAAACCCGCATACACCAGCGAACAGATCCAAAGCACCGCGCCGATGATGTTGTAGGGCAGAAACTTGCGATAGCTCATGCCAGCCACGCCCGCCAAAAAAGGTGCGAACGTGCGGATGATCGGGATGAAGCGGCCGATGATGATCGTGACGCCGCCATACTTTTCGTAAAATGCGTGAGTGCGGCGTAGGTGTTCCTGCCGGAACCAGCGCGAGTCCGGCCGGTCGAAGACGCGCGGACCGATGTAGTGGCCGACCGCGTAATTCAGCGAATCACCCAGAATGGCGGCGACAATCAGCGTTCCGACCAGCATGTGCACATTGAGGTCGGCGGTTGCGACCAGCGTGCCGGCGATGAACAGGATCGAGTCGCCCGGGAGGAACGGAAATACGACCAGCCCGGTTTCCGCGAAAATCACCAGGAAGAGCAGCGCATAGAGCCACGGCCCATGCTGTGCGGCCACGCTCGCGAGCGATTGGTCGAGCCCGAGCAACGAGTAGAAGAGCGTGGTCAACATGGACGCTACCGCGGAAGCCTCGAGGTGCTACGGGAGAATTTTCTCGCCGCCCATGCCGGCCTTCTTCTCAGGCTTCACCAGGTCCTCGCGTGAAACGCCCATCCACATGACCAGAGGCGCCATGACCAGCACCGACGAGTAGATGCCGAAGCAGATCCCGATTGTCAGCGCCAGCGCGAAGAAGTGCAGCGTCTCGCCACCGAAGAACAGGATCGACAACACCATCATCAGCGTGCTGCCGTGGGTAATGATCGTGCGCGAGATGGTGCTGGTGATCGCATTGTCGATCACGTGCGTCACCGTGGCCTTGCGCATCTTGCGGAAGTTCTCGCGGATCCGGTCGGCGATGACGACGGATTCGTTGACCGAGTAACCAAGCACCGCGAGGATCGCCGCGAGCACGGGGAGCGAGAACTCCCACTGGAACAGCGCGAAGAAGCCCAGGATGATGATCACGTCGTGGAGGTTGGCGACGATGGCCGCAATGGCAAAGCGCCATTCGAAGCGCATGGCCAGATACGCCATGATGCCGAGTGAAACGAGCAACAGGGCTAGCGCGCCGTTCTCGTAGAGTTCACGACCGACTTGCGGCCCGACGAACTCGACGCGCTGCTGCGTGGCGGACGGGTCGTCGGCCTTGAGCTCGGTCATGACGCGCTCGGACAACTGGGCGCTGGAGACGCCTTCCTTTAGCGGCAACCGGATCAGCGCGGTGTCGGAGCGACCAAAGCTCTGCGCCGAAAATTCTCCGAGGTTCAGCTTGTCCAGCGCGGTACGCACCTTGACGAAGTCTACCGGGTGCGCATACGTCACCTCGATCACCGTGCCGCCGCGGAAGTCCACGCCCAGGTTCAGGCCCCGCGTCGCCAGGAAGAATACGGCCAGCAGGAATGTCACGAGCGAGATCACGTTGAACGTGAGCGCGTATCGCATGAACGGGATATCGCGCCTGATTCTGAAAAATTCCATTGTTAGATCCTCAGTGGCCTTCGGCTATGCACTTGCCGGGCTATTGCTTGCCGACTTGGACAGTCGGCGCGATCGCAACGCCTTCCGGTCGCCACACTTGGCCAATCGAAATCCGGTCCAGCTTCTTGCGGTTGCCGTAGATCAGCGCGACGATGCCGCGCGACACGAAGACGGCCGAGAACATGGACGTCAGGATGCCCAGGCAGTGGACCACGGCAAAGCCGCGTACGGGCCCGCTGCCGAAGATCAGCAGCGCAATGCCGGCAATCAGCGTGGTCACGTTCGAATCCAGGATCGTGCCCCAGGCGCGCTCGTAGCCCGCCTGCAATGCAGCGTGTGGCGTCGCACCCCAGCGCAGTTCCTCGCGGATGCGTTCGTTGATCAGCACATTGGAGTCGATGGCCATGCCCAGTGCGAGGGCAATGGCCGCGATGCCGGGCAGCGTGAGGGTGGCCTGCAGCATCGACAGGATCGCGACCAGCAGTAGAAGGTTGAAGGACAGCGCGATCGTCGATATGAGGCCCATCAACAGGTAATAGGCACACATGAAGATGGCCAGAACGATGAAGCCGTATTTCACCGAATTGAAGCCCTTGTCGATGTTCTCCTGCCCTAGCGATGGACCGACCGTGCGCTCCTCGATGATTTCCAGCGGCGCGGCCAGCGCGCCGGCACGCATCAGCAGCGCGATGTCGTTGGCTTCGCGCGTGGTCATCCTGCCGCTGATCTGCACGCGGCCGCCGCCAATTTCTTCACGGATGACCGGCGCGGTAATGACCTCCGCCTTGCCCTTTTCCACCAGCACGATGGCCATGCGCTTGCCGACGTTGTCCCGCGTCACTTCCTTGAAGATCCGCGCGCCGCTGCCGTCCAAATTCATGTGCACGACCGGCTCGTTGTTGCGCTGGTCGAAGCCGGGCTGAGCGTCGTTGATGCGATCGCCGGTAAGGACCACCTGCCGCTTGACCAGAATCTGCTGCCCGGTGCGCTCGACGAAGAGGTCGCTGCCTAGCGGGGCACTGCCGGCCCGGGCCGCTTCGAGCGCGCCGGGCTCGTCATTCACCATCCGTATTTCCAGCGAGGCGGTCCGGCCCAGGATGTCCTTGGCCCGCGCCGTGTCCTGTACGCCGGGCAACTGGACGACGACACGGTCCGACCCCTGTTGCTGGATGATCGGTTCGGCCACGCCCAACTCGTTGACCCGATTGCGCAAGATCTGGATGTTCTGCTGGACTGCGCCTTCCTGGATGCGCTTTTGTGCCTCGGGCTTCAATCCCGCGATGAGCAGCAGGTCGGCGCCCGTGCCGTCGGCGTCGCGCAGCGCGAGGTCAGGGTAATTCTTATCGATGACGAGACGCGCCTTGACCCGCTCGCCGTTATCCTTGAAGCGCATCACGACATTTCCGCCGTCGCGCGAGATGCCGCCGTACAGGACCTTCTCGTTGCGCAGGAGCGACCGGATGTCCGTCGTGTAGCGGTCCCCGGCCTTGTCGAGTGCCGCCTTCATGTCGACCTGAAGCAGGAAGTGCACGCCGCCGCGAAGGTCCAGCCCCAGGTACATCGGCAGCGCACCGATGGACGTCAGCCATTGCGGCGACGACGACAGGAGGTTCAGCGCGACGATGTAGCTGTCGCCCAACTTGGCCTGAATGGCGTCCTTGCCCTTCAACTGCGTATCGGTGTCGGCAAAGCGCACCTTGATGCCGGTTGCGTCGAGCGTCGCGCCGCGATACGGGACATTCGCCGCCTTCAGCGCTTCCTCGACAAGCGCGAGCAGGGCGGTGTCGGCCTTGACCTTGGGCGCGCTCACCTGCACCGCGGGCACTTCCGGGAAGAAATTGGGCAACGTGTACAGGACGCCGACGACGAGCGCGACGACGATCACGATGTACTTCCAGAGCGGGTAACGATTCATGGCGGACGGCCGGTATCAGGTAGGAAGCGCCGCGACGCGTGTCGCGGACCTTCAAGGTGCAGCAGCGGAGTTACAGACCCTTGATCGTGCCCTTGGGCAGCAGCTGCGCGATCGCGCCGCGCTGCACACTGATCTCGACATTGGGCGCGATCTCGACCGCTGCGTACTGGTCGGTCAACTTGCTGATCTTGCCCACGAGGCCGCCAGTAGTCACGATTTCATCGCCTTTTTGCAGCGCATCGAGCATCGCGCGTGTTTCCTTGGCGCGCTTCTGCTGCGGGCGAATCAGGAGAAAATAAAACACGACAAAAATGGCGATCATCGGCAGGAACGTCATCAGGTCGCCGCCCGGGAATCCGCCGGGGGCTTGGGCATAGGCGTTGCTGATCAGCACGAAAACTCCTCCAGTGGCATTGTGTGTCCTGCGCGCCGGCGCGTCGCCGGCTTCCGCGAACCTGTGATTGGGGCATCCGATGCAGGGTCACGAGGCAATCGGATAACTCATGATTCTACCATGTGGCGCCGTTCCTTCTTAAACCGCAGCGCATAGGCAGGAAGGGCGTCGGAGGCGATGGCGTCGCGCAGGTCCGCCATCAGTTGCTGGTAGTAATAGAGGTTGTGAATGGTCGCCAGACGGGCGCCCAGGATCTCGTTGACGCGGTTCAGGTGGTGCAGGTACCCGCGGGTGAAGTTGCGGCACGCATGGCAGCCGCAGGTCGCATCCAGCGGTTCCGTGTCGGTCTTGTAGCGGGCGTTGCGGATCTTGATATCGCCGAAACGCGTGAACAGCCAGCCGTTGCGCGCGTTGCGGGTGGGCATCACGCAGTCGAACATGTCGATGCCCGCCACCACGCCGGCCACCAGATCTTCGGGTGTTCCTACGCCCATGAGGTAGCGCGGACGGGCCGCGGGCAGTCGGGGCGCAACGTGTGCAAGGATGCGCAGCATCTCTTCCTTCGGTTCCCCGACCGACAATCCGCCGACCGCAAAACCGTCGAAGCCGATTTCGGCGAGGCCCGCCAGCGATTCGTCGCGCAGGTCCTCATACATGCCGCCTTGCACGATGCCGAAAAGGGCATTGGCATTGCCCGACACTTCAAATTCATCGCGGGAGCGCCGTGCCCAGCGCAGCGACAGCGACATCGAGTCGGCGGCCTCGTCGCGGGTGGCGGGGTAAGGCGTGCATTCGTCGAACACCATCACGACGTCGGAGTCGAGCGTGCGCTGGAGCTGGATCGACAGTTCCGGCGAAAGGAACAACTTGTCGCCATTGACCGGCGACGCAAACGCCACGCCTTCTTCCTGGATCTTGCGCAAGGGGCCGAGGCTCCACACCTGGAAGCCTCCGGAATCGGTCAGGATCGGCCGACCCCAGCCCATGAAGCGATGCAGGCCGCCATGCGCGGCGATTACCTCCTGACCCGGCCGCAGCCAGAGGTGAAAAGTGTTGCCGAGGACGATCTGCGCGCCGAGCTCGACCAACTCTCGCGGCGCCATCGCCTTGACGGTGCCATAGGTGCCGACCGGCATGAACACGGGTGTGTCGACCGTCCCATGCGCAAGCTCGAGGCGGCCGCGACGGGCATTACCCGAGGTGGCGAGGACGGAGAAGCGCATGGCGGGAACGAGCGCGGGGACGAGCCTCTAAGAGATCCGGACCCGCGACCGGCCGGGCCGGCGGAGACGTTCCGTTGAGGTTGGCTAGCGCTGGCGGACGAACCGGCGCCGCTGTGAGAACGCGAAGGCGACGATCAGCAGCACGGTCAGCACCAGGCCGCCACTGGACAGTGACGGCACCGGCTTTACGATCCCGCAGGTTACTCCCGCGAAGTCGAAGGCATTTTTCCAGACGACGTAGAAGTCGCCGGTAAAGTTGCCGTACCCCGTGCCGACGCCGACCGCATAGTCGGGCGCAATGCCGATCTGGATGACGCAAGTAACACCGCTGACGCGAAAGGCGATGGCAGGGTCTGGCAGGGCGCGCGCGTTGGGTTCCGTCCAGTTGGCAAGCACGACCGTTCCGGCCTTCGCCTGGTTGCCACCGGCGAAACCAGTCGGTGCGCCCAGCGCGGTCACGTTTTTGGTCAAGGGATGCGCGACGATCGACGCCGCGTTGAGGACCCGGGCAAGATTGGGAATTCCGGTGCTGCCCGTAGCCACGCCGATGCCATCGGTCGTATTGGGGTCGATGGCTTCGAGCGCACCCCAGCCATGCGCCCGGTTGGTCAGGGCCGGGTTGTTCGAGTCGCTGCGGTCCTGGTCATAGAACGTACCCAGCACGACGGGGCGTCCGGTGGCGGCAAAGGCGGCCGCGACGTCGCCGACGGCGGTCGAATTAACGAAGGCGCCATCCTCGAACACCAGCAGGATGTCGAAGACGCTGGTGAGCGCGGGCAACTTGGGCACGCTCGACGACACATCGACGCCCGTAAAGGTGTGGCCGGAAATCTTGCTGGAGAAGTCCGCCGCGGTGGCGGCGGCGTAGTTATTTGACAGCACGCCGACGCGGGCGGCCATGGCGGTGTTTGCGGTCAGCGCCATGGTCAATACGGCAAACAGCCCCGCTACGGAGGCATGGCGATACCACGCAGGGAAACTGGCACTATTCATGGAAATGCGGATTACGTGTCCCGGAACGAAACTCGAGGCGTTTTCCGCTAGAAATTCAGTTGTGCAGAGAGTAGCGTGTTGCCCCGATCTTGCCAAGACAAACTGGGCTGCCAACGCCTCCGCCCGGCAGTTTTGTTGCACTCTAGGCAGCGTTGGGCGCAATTGTCGTCAAGCGACGACGCTTATGGATGCCGGGTGTCGGGCTTTGACGTCAGTTCATCATCGCGGACGGGCGCACGCTCGAGCAGCATCGCATCGCCATAACTGAAAAACCGATACTTCGAGGCAATCGCATGTTCGTAGGCGGCGCGGATGTTCTCAAGGCCCGCAAACGCCGAGACCAGCATCAGGAGAGTAGATTTGGGCAGGTGGAAATTGGTCAGCAATCGGTCCACGACCCGAAAGCGAAAACCAGGCGTCACGAACAGCGTGGTCTCGCCGGCGCCGGCAGCCACTGTTCCTCCGCCTCGCAACGCCGCGGACTCCAGCGCGCGAAGGCTGGTCGTACCCACAGCGAGCACGCGTCCTGCGCGTGCGCGGGTTGTCGCCACCGCGTCCACCGTCTCCCGTGGAACGCTGTACCACTCGCTGTGCATGCGATGTTGCGACAGGTCCTCGGTCTTCACAGGCTGGAACGTGCCGGCACCGACATGAAGTGTGACGAACGCCCGCGCAACACCTCGATCGGCCAGCGCCGCCAGCATCCCCTCATCAAAATGCAGGCCGGCCGTTGGCGCGGCAACCGCCCCCGGTTCCCGCGCATAGACCGTCTGGTAACGCGCCGCGTCGTCCTGGCCGGGTACGCGGGTGATATACGGCGGCAACGGCACGTCGCCGTGTTCTTCCAGCCACACGACAAGCGGACCAGTGCCGGTGAACTGCAATCGAAAGAACCGGTCATCGCGAGCGGCTACGCGGGCGCTCGCGGCGCCGGGCAAGCGCAGCATGGCGCCGACGGCCGGCGCGTGACTTGCGCGCAGTTGCACCCACGCTTCGTCGTCGGCAACGATTCGCTCGACCAGCAATTCGACCTTGCCGCCGGAATCCTTGTGCGCGAAGACACGCGCGTTGATGACCCGCGTATCGTTGAATATGACAAGATCACCGGGGCGCACCAGGTGCGGCAGATCCGTAAACGCGAGGTCCTCGAAATGCGCGCCGTCGACGTGTAGCAGATGACTGCCGGTGCGCGTCGGCGCGGGCGACTGCGCGATCAGCTCGGAAGGGAGCTCGAATGCGAAATCGGCGAGCGAAAGATTGGACACTTGGATAGGCAACCGAGTTGGACGCCCAAGCCGGGGTAGACCGCCACAGGGCGCTAGGCAGGTGGTGCCCGGGGTCGGAATCGAACCGACATGACCTTGCAGTCGAGGGATTTTGAGTCCCTTGCGTCTACCAATTTCGCCACCCGGGCTGTGTCTGCGCGCGCTGTGGATGCGCGGCAGAGGCGGCATTATCCTACGAAACGCCCGCTGCCCGCTCGCCGGGCTGTTGGCGGCAGAATACGTCCGACCCTGCGGCGGATCGCAACCTGGCGCGCCTTAAATGTGCGCCAGCGCGAGCGCGGCGATCGCAAGACTGCCCAATCCGGCGGCGTAAGCCATCCATTGCAGCCACTTTTTCTTTGTCAATAGCGTGATGGCGGCCAGTGCTATGGCCACCTGGATCAATGCCATCGATTGCGCCCAGCGATGATGCCGATGCATCGACTCGTCGCTCTTCCCGTCGGCCTCGCGGCTGGCCTGTTCCAGCGCATTCGCGTCAACCATGATCTTTTCCTTCTCCTTCTTGTAGCGATCGACCTCGGCGCGATAGTCGTCCGAAACTTTGCCGGTCGTCAGCGTCGCCCCGAGTTCTGCGAGATTCTGCTTGTTGCTTTTCGCCTGGTAGAAGTTCCACTGGTCCGAGGCTTCGGTCTTCTTGATCGCCGCCTCGTTCTTGAACAGCAGCGCCGCGTTCTGAGTGGCGCCGCCCTGATAGCTGATCCGCGCGCCGACGGTGGCCAGGATCGCCGTCATGACGGCAACGCGACCGGCGAAGCTGTCGCCCGAATGTGCCTTGTGCTCGACTTCATGGTCGTGCGGTCCGTGCACATGGAAGCCTTCTGACATGATTTGATCCCCTGGGCTGGCTGGGCGGATTGGGTGGCTGCTGAATGGAAAATTGGCGCCGGGTCAGCGCCGTTCGAGCGTCACGAAGGCGTAGTCGAAGCCTTCCGGTGCGCGAAACGTTGCCCTCGAAGTCTCGCGCCACTGCGCCCGGTCGAATTCGGGAAAGCGTGCGTCTCCTGTGAAATCGCGGTCGATCTGCGTCCAATGGAGCGTCGTCGCGCGCGGCAAGGCGAGAGCATACAGTTCTGCGCCGCCAATGCAGAACGCAGGTGCCGGCAGCGTCACGGCGCGCAGGGCATCGTCAAGCGTAGACGCAACGATGGCACCTTCCGCGGCGAATTGGCGCTGTCGGGTTACCACGATGCTCTGGCGGCCAGGGAGAGGGCGGCCGATCGATTCCCAGGTCTTGCGCCCCATGATTACTGCATGTCCCAGAGTCAACGCGCGAAACCGCTTGAGGTCTTCCGGCAGACGCCACGGAAGTGCATTGCCTGCACCGATGACACCATTCCTTGCCACGGCGGCGATCAACGCAAGTGCGGGAGCTTTCGCCTGGGCGTCGCCGTCCGGTAGCGGTGTCATAATGGCGCGAATTATAACGGTCGCCTATCTCGCGTGTACTACCCGCGCTCATTCCTCAAGTTCATCCTGCTGGGCTTTCTTCTGGTCAGCTTGCCGCTGCTCTATGCGCTCGGTGAGCTCATCTACTCGCTGGATCGCCTGGCATCGGAGAGCCGGCAGGAGGTGCTTCAGGCGGCGCAGGCCGGACGCTCCAGCCGGTTGCTGTTCGAGCAGACCGCCACGCTTGAACGACTCGCGCGCCAGCAACTCATTCTCGAAGACCCGGCGCTTCTGGAAGACTACGCGCGCTTGCGCCAGGACTTCCGCGTCACCACGAGCCAGCTCGGACAGTTGCCGCTGGAAAGCGCGCAACTTGTGGAGTTGGCGAAATTGGGCGACCGCGAAGCGCGACTGCACAACCTGCTGCTCCTACCCGCACGCAACGCCGAAACCATCAGGAATCTGGCCGACGGCTACTCGCAGCTGGTGGAAGGTGCGCAAGGCATGCTCACCGCGACGAACCAGTTGACGCAGCGTGCAATCGAGCGTTTGCAGGAGACGGCGGACCAGGGACGCGAGAAGTGGCTCTATCTCGCCCTCGCCACGGCTGCCATCGCGCTGGCACTCGCCATCTTCTTTGCCGTGCTGATTGCGCGCCCTATTCGCCAGCTGGACCAGGCCATACGGCAGATGGGCTCCGCGGATTTCACTCATGCCATCGAGGTCAACGGGCCGCAGGACCTGCGCTACGTCGGGCAGCGACTGGAATGGCTGCGAACGCGACTGCGCGAACTGGAGGAACAGCAGAACCGCTTCCTGCGCCACGTCTCGCACGAGCTGAAGACCCCGCTCACGGCGGTGCGCGAGGGAGCCGAACTGCTGCGCGACAACGTTGGCGGTCGTTTGGCGCCCGAGCAGCAGGAGATCGTGCGCATCGTGCGCGAGAACACGCTGTCGCTGCAGCGGCTTATCGAGGATCTGCTGCGCTACCACCAAACTGGCGGAATGGAGCCGGCCACGCTCGGTCCGGTGGCGCTACCCGACGTGATTCGCCATGTCGTCAAGGAGCAAAAGCTCGCGGCGCTTGCACGCATCATCACGGTAAACGTGAACCTGAAACCGTTGATCATCGTCGGCGACACCGAGAAAATCCGTACGGTAATCGACAACCTCGTGTCGAATTCGATCAAGTACTCGCCGCGCGCAGGGCAAATCGAGATCGCGCTTGCGCGGCAATCCGGCTTTGCCGTAGTCGACGTCATCGATCAGGGGCCCGGCGTTGCCGTTGCCGAGCGCGAGCGCGTATTCGATTCGTTCTATACCGGCAAGCCGCCCGCGGAAGGAAAGGTCAAAGGATCGGGGCTGGGCCTCGCGATCGCGCGCGAATACGCTCTCGCGCACGGCGGCCGCATCGAAGTACTCGATCGCGCGGACGGACATCGCGGCGCGCACTTCCGGTTGTGGCTCCCGCTGGCGGTGACTGCCACTGAAACGCCGCGAAAGCAGGCCTCGCCAACCCCGGTCACAATCGGCGGACATAAGTGAGCCGCCAATTGCCCGGCGTCATTGCGGCGCTCGTCCTGGTGCTGTTGAGCGCAGGCTGCGCGACGCCGACCGTGCCGCCAGTGACCCTCTCGGTGCAGGAACAATACGAACCTGAAATCGTGCCCGCGCCCACGATGCTGGTCGAGTATCCGCCCATCGATCCGGTCGAGCCGCCACCACTTGCCGGCACCATCGCGGCGTCCGTCCCGGCCACGGAAACCGTGGCCATGGTCGCGCCTGCTGCGGCTGCGAGCCTGACGCCTCCGCCCATCGTTCCGGATGCCAACGCCGACGACCTGCAACTCATCGCCTTGCTTGGCGACCTGCAGCGTTTTGGGTATCTCTCGCAGGATGAACTGCGGCGGGAGTTGGCCGTGGCGACCCAGGCACTGACCAGGCAACGCACTGACGCGAACCGGGTGCGGCTCGCGGTGCTGTATTCATTGGCTCGCGCAAGCCCCCAGGACGACCAGCGCGCATTTCAGCTCCTGGACAATGTCTCCAGGGCCAATGCGGCCGGCGCGCCCGTCAAGCAGCTGGCGCTCGTGCTACAGGCGCAGATCGCCGAGCGCATGCGCGCGGTGCGCGACGAACAACAGCGTGCGGAAGCCGCGGTTCAAAAACTGGAGGCGTTGCGGCAAATGGAACGCAGCCTGCTGCGTGACCGCTCGCGTAGCGGTGGCGGTGCGGGTGGCGGTGGCGGTGGTGGCGGGGGCGGTGGTGGTGGCGGCGGCAACTAGGAGAGCACATGAGTACAGGTGACATTCTTCTGGTCGACGACGATCCCGACCTCCTCAAGTTGATCAGCCTGCGCCTCACGTCGGCCGGCTATCGGATCCGCACGGCAGAGAGCGGTGAAACCGCACTAGCTGCCATTGCGGTCCAGCGGCCCGCCGCGGTGGTCACTGACCTTCGCATGCCCGGAATCGATGGCTTGCAGTTGTTCGACGCAATCCACCGCCAGCATCCGGCGCTGCCGGTGCTGATACTGACGGCGCACGGCACCATTCCGGATGCCGTGGCGGCAACCCAGCGGGGTGTGTTCGGCTTCCTGACCAAGCCTTTCGACAGCCGGGAACTACTGCAGTTGGTCGCCTCCGCGCTCAAGCTCTCCGGGGACGATGCCGGTTCCGGCAACGCCGCGACGGGTGAGTGGCGCACTGGCATCATCACGCGCAGCCCGGGCATGGAAGACCTGCTGCGGCAAGCCAAGCTGGTCGCAGATTCCAATGCGAGCGTCCTGATCTATGGCGATTCCGGCACCGGCAAGGAACTGCTCGCGCGCGCAATACACATGGCCAGCCGGCGACTGGACCGTCCGTTCGTGGCCGTGAATTGCGGCGCCATCCCCGGCGAACTCCTCGAATCGGAGCTTTTCGGACATGCGCGGGGTGCGTTCACGGGCGCGGTGCAAGCGCACAAGGGGCTCTTCCAGACGGCCGACGGCGGAACACTCTTCCTGGACGAGATCGGCGACATGCCGCTGCCGTTGCAGGTCAAACTGCTGCGGGTCCTTCAGGAAGGGGAGGTGCGGCCGGTCGGGTCCACTCAGGCGGTACCGGTCGATGTGCGCATGATTTCCGCGACCCACCGCGACTTGGACGAGCAAAAGGCGACTGGTCAATTTCGCGAGGACCTGTACTACCGGCTCAACGTGGTTTCGCTGCGCCTGCCGTTGTTGTCGGAGCGTCGGGAAGACATTCCGCTGCTGGCGACCTATTTCCTGCGCAAGCTGGCGGAGCGCTATCACAAGCCTGTACCCACGTTGGCGCCCGAGGCGATGGCGATGCTCGTCGCCGCGCCGTGGCCGGGGAACGTGCGCCAGCTACTCAACCTGCTCGAACAGGCGCTCGCCCTGGCGACCACCTCAATGATTCCGGCAACACTGGTGCAAAACGCCTTAAAAGAAGATGCCGCCGCGCTGATTCCCTTCGAAGAAGCACGCAAGACGTTTGAGCGCGACTATCTGGTGCGCCTTCTCAAAATAACCGGCGGGAACGTGACGCAGGCGGCCCAGCTTGCCAAACGCAACCGCACGGAGTTCTACAAGCTTCTGCAACGACATAAGCTTGAACCGTCGATGTTCAAGGAAACCAAGGGCTGAACCTGTGCTCCGGCACATTGCAGTAACGGCTGTCGGGAAGAGGCGACATGCTTTTCTTTGTCGAATCAGTGCTTTAATACCATTGTCATTTCATGTGTCGGTTATACGCGACACATTGACCGGAATTGCCGCGATGCAATGTCTGCAAAGGACATGCCGCCATCGCCGCTCGTCCGACGTGACGCCCGGCAAATCATCAAGATTAAGATTGTGCAGTGCAAGACCCTGATATGTGGCACGTCGATTGCTTATATGAATCCAACAGGACCCCAGCCCACATCAAAGATTCGACATGGATACGTTCGCACCCGAATTCGCGCAATTCTGGCTGACCCGCCAAGCCGGCGATGCGGGCGTCGCCAATGCCGACAGGGATAGCCTCGACACGCCGACGCAGCAGGCGGCCCTGGTTGAACTGGCGGAACGGGTCAACGCGGCGCGCAGCGTGGTCTGACGAGTCCCGGAATTGCAGCGACGGAGCGAATTGCGCTCCGAGCACGACGAATCCCCCTTGCCCGCCATCCTCCTCCCGGCGGGCTTCTTTTTGCGTCCTTCTTGAGTCCCGCTCCATTGCAGGACGACTCGGCGTGCCGCTTGGCCGGCCACGCACCAAGCGCGGGCTGTATACGGCGGCAGGCAGTATTCCACCCCCGAGACCGCACCAAATACTTCACTTTCCGACGTCACTTTCGCAGACGGACTATTGAAAGAAGATCACGGTAAGCAGTATGAACGGGGGGAGCAACACAGCGACGGACCAAACCATATACCCAAAAAAACTGGGCATCTTGATATTACGATGTTCGGCAATCGCCTTAACCATGAAATTTGGTGCATTGCCGATATAGGTCATGGCCCCCATGAATACGGAGCCAGCGGAAATTGCTACCAGCGTGGTGACCGTCGTAGTCATAAGAATCTGCGGGTCACCCCCCGCCATGTTGAAAAACACCAGGTAAGTTGGGGCGTTGTCGAGAAACGACGAAAGGCCACCCGAAAGCCAAAAATACATGGCATTTATCGGTTGACCATTTGCGTCCGTGACCAGGCGCACTAGAGGGGCAAGAACGCCATCTGTCCCGGAGCGCAGTATGGCAATGACTGGAATGATTGTGAGGAAGATGCCGACAAAGAGCTTGGCGACTTCAATGATCGGGCCCCACGTAAAATGGTTGCCAGCTCTCGCCGCCGTGGGGGTGAACTTCAGTGAAACCAGCGCCGCCGCAACGACGAGAAGATCACGAACGACGTTCTGCAGTTCGATCTCGCTGCCGAGGACTGTCCACGAGATGTTGGGATGCCAGAAGCCGCTCAACAGTACGGCGCCGATGATCACGCCCAGTGGAATTAGATTTACCGCTCCCTCGATGCGGATCGCGCTGTCCGGTGTCGGGTCAAGAGCCTTCGGGCGCAATTCGCCGCGATGGTGGTAGAAGTAGTAGTCAAGCACGTAAAACTCCGCAAGCAGCACCCCGCACAGGACAAGCGTCGGCAAAAACAGGTGGGTTGTTGTCCAGAAAAAATCGACGCCTTTCAGGAAGCCCAAGAATAAGGGCGGATCGCCTAAAGGGGTTAGCGCGCCGCCGGCATTGGCCACTAGAAAAATGAAAAAGACGATGACGTGGGCCTGGTGCTTTCGATTGTCGTTCGCGCGGATGACTGGCCGAATCAACAGCATGGCCGCCCCAGTCGTACCCATCCAACTAGCAAGAAATGTCCCAATCGCCAGAAGCGCCGTGTTGAGCGCTGGCGTGCCATGGAGGTGGCCGCGAACGCAAATGCCTCCTGCCACCGTATAGAGGCCGAGCAGAACAAGAATGAAGGGAACGTACTCAAGCAGCAGAGTATGCGCGGCCAGGCGAATAGTTACGTCGGCACCGTAGTGCAGAAGAAAGGGAATTATGAACGCAAGCACCCAACCTGCCGTGACCTTCCCAAAGTGTTGATGCCAAAACGAAGGTACCAGCAGTGGGCCAAGTGCGATTGAAAGCAGTACGCCCACGAAGGGGACACCCCACGCAATGCCGAGCTGCGCGCCATTGAAGTCCGAAGCACCCGCGACTATCGGAACGAACATTAGTACTGCGGCTGTGGTGTACTTCATTCGATCTGCGCTCCCAAGAACCTAAATCGCCACCGGCGCCTTCAGCGCGCCATGCGACTGGTAGTCCACGATCTCGATATCCTCGTAGACATAGTCGAACAGCGTCGGCGGCTTGCGCATTAGGTTGAGCCGCGGCAGCGGATAGGGTAACCGCGCAAGTTGCGTATCCACCTGCTCGAGGTGGTTCAGGTAAAGGTGGCAATCGCCGCCGGTCCAGACGAATTCACCCACCTGCAGCTCGCACTGCTGTGCAACCATGTGGGTCAGCAATGCGTAAGAGGCGATGTTGAAGGGCACGCCCAGGAAGATGTCGCAGCTGCGCTGGTAGAGCTGGCACGACAGGCGACCTCCGGCCACGTAGAACTGGAAAAGAAGGTGGCAAGGGGGCAATTTCATCCGCGGAATCTGGGCGACATTCCAGGCCGACACGATCAGGCGGCGCGAGTCCGGATTGCGCTTGATCTCCGCCACCACGCTGGCCATCTGGTCGATGTGCGTGCCGTCCGGCGCTGGCCAGGAGCGCCACTGGTAGCCGTAGACCGGTCCCAGGTCGCCGTTGGCATCCGCCCATTCGTCCCAGATCGACACGGCATTGGCCTTCAGGTAGGCCGTATTGGTGTCGCCTTTCAGGAACCACAGTAGCTCGTGGATGATCGACCTGGTGTGGACCTTCTTGGTGGTGAGGAGCGGAAAACCTTGACTCAGGTCAAAGCGCATCTGGTAGCCGAATACGGACAGCGTGCCGGTGCCGGTGCGATCGTCCTTGCGGTGCCCGTGTTCCCGGACGTGGCGCATGAACTCAAGGTAGGTCTGCATCGGCGGCGGGTTTCCGGAGGAGTGGCGGGACTTCGCAGGATGGGTCGTCGTGAGCTAGCGCCCATTGTAGCCAATGCGCGTGGCACCACGATGCTCGCGCGGCGCGTAGTCCATCTTAGCCCTGCGGCCGCAATCCGAGCCGACGAACGGCGGTTTGACAAGGGATCGGTGACGCCTAGAATACATGACTATAAGACTAGCCGGATAGTTATGTAGGCGAGACCTGGAAGTTGATCCACCGATCGAGGTACGAATGCTGCAGAGCTACGCACGAGCCATTCCTCGCGCCTGGCGGCGCACGGCGCGCATCTTCGCGGCGCTGGGCGACTCGCACCGGCAACGCATCATGCTCATGTTCGAACCGGGCGAGCGTCTCAACGTGGGCCAGATCGTCGCGGCCTCCACGCTGTCGCGCACGGCGGTGGCGCACCACCTCAAAGTCCTGCGCGACGCCGATGTATTGCATAGTGAGAAGGTCGGCAAGGAAGTCTGGTACCGCGCCGATCGCGACGCGGTACGTGCCGCGTTGACCGACGTGCTCGACTACTTGTGACCATGGCCAACGGGATTGCGACCATGCTAGAGCCAAACCAGTTCGACCTACTGCGCGAGCGCCGCTTCGCGCCGTTCTTCTGGACCCAGGCGCTGGGTGCGGGCAACGACAACATCTACAAGAACGCACTCGTCATCTTCGTCGCCTACCACGCAGCGCACCTGACGACGATCGACGCGAACACATTGGTCAACCTCGCGGCCGCCGTATTCATTCTGCCGTTCGTGTTGTTCTCCGCGACCGCGGGACAACTCGCGGACAAGTTCGAGAAGTCGCGCCTCATCCGCTATATCAAGTTGTTCGAGATCGCGATCATGGTCATTGGGTTCTTGGGATTCTGGTGGCAAAGCCTTCCGCTGCTCTTCGGCGCGCTGCTGCTGATGGGCTTGCACTCGACGCTGTTCGGTCCGGTCAAGTACGCCATCCTTCCGCAGCACCTCAAGATCGAGGAGCTGGTCGGCGGCAACGGCTTGGTGGAGATGGGCACGTTCGTGGCCATCCTGATCGGTACCATCGTCGGTGGACTGCTGGTCGCGGTGCAACCCAACGGGCCGGTCTTCGCGGGTGCCGTGGCCGTAATGGTGGCGATCATTGGCTGGCTCATCAGTCGTGCCATTCCGCTGACGCCGGCGGCAGCGCCCGGCTTGGTGATCAACTGGAACCCATTTACGGAGACCTGGAAGAACCTGCGATTCGCGCAGGGCAACCGGGTCGTCTGGCTGTCGATGCTGGGCATCTCATGGTTCTGGTTCTACGGTGCGACATTCCTCACGCAGTTCCCCAATTTCGCCAAGAACGTACTGGGCGGGGACGAGCACGTGGTCACCTTCCTACTCGCGAGTTTCTCGATCGGCATCGGCGTGGGTTCACTTCTGTGCGAACGGTTGTCCGGTGGACGCGTGGAGTTAGGACTCGTGCCTTTCGGTTCCATCGGCTTGACGTTGTTCGCGGTGGATCTGTGGTTTGCGACCAACGCCATGCATGCCACCGGCTTGGCTGGCGTCGGCGCATATCTTGCGCAGCCGGCGCATTGGCGGGTGACCGCCGATCTCGTGCTGATCGGACTCTTCGGCGGGTTCTACATTGTACCGCTTTATGCGCTGATCCAGGAGCGCTCGGAAGCTTCGCACCGGTCGCGGATCATCGCGGCCAACAACATCTTGAACGCGCTGTTTATGGTGGTGTCCGCCGGTCTGGCCATCGGATTGTTGACGATGAATGTTTCAATCCCGGGCCTGTTCCTCACCACCGGCATCCTTAACGCGTTCGTTGCGCTGTACATCTACCTTCTGGTGCCGGAATTCCTGATGCGCTTCCTGGCGTGGCTCCTGATTCACACCATATACCGCGTGCAAAAGGAAGGCCTGGAAAATGTTCCGGAAAAAGGCGCCTGCATCCTGGTCTGCAACCACGTGAGCTATGTCGACGCCATCGTGATCGCGGCCTGCGTCCGCCGTCCGGTGCGATTCATCATGGACTACCGCATCTTTCGAGTGCCGCTTCTGAATTGGGTGTTCCGCACGATGAATGCGATCCCCGTTGCGCCGGGCCGGGAGGATGCCGCGGTTAAGGAATCAGCCTTCGTCACCGCCGCGAGCGCGCTGCGCGAGGGCGAGATCGTCGGCATTTTTCCGGAAGGCAAACTCACCGACACCGGCGAGATGTATCCATTCCGCGGAGGTATCGAGCGCATGGTCAGGGACACGCCAGTGCCGGTGATTCCGATGGCGCTGCGCGGGCTTTGGGGGAGTTTTTTCAGCCGTTCCAACGAGGGTAGGGCGATGCGGCGCTGGCGTAGCGTGTTCTCGCGCATCGCCCTCGTGGTGGCGCCGGCAATCTTGCCGGCGCGGGCCACGCCCGAGGCGCTGCATGCGGAAGTTCTGGCGCTGCGCGGAGATGCGCGCTGATGGGTGTGGCATGTGCGAGTACGGGGGTCCGTCACGCCGACGCCGGCAGCGTGGCGAGCGTTTCTGGACCGCATATTGTCGTGACTGGGGGTTTGGGGCGACCTCCGGTGCCGTCGATACAAAAATGTCACGTGCTAACATTAAAACCGAGTTCAAGTGAGTTCCACCAACGATTTTCCATAGCGGCAGTTCCAAGCACAGGACCCAAACGCCCGCCATGTCCGGGAACACATTCGGCACCCTGTTCTGTGTCACCTCCTTCGGCGAATCGCATGGGCCCGCGATCGGCTGCGTGGTCGACGGCTGTCCGCCGGGACTGGCACTGACCGAAGCCGACATCCAGCTTGAACTTGACCGCCGACGTCCCGGAACTTCGCGCCATGTGACGCAGCGCCGCGAGCCGGACACGGTGGAAATTCTCTCTGGCGTGTTCGAGGGCCGCACCACCGGCACGCCGATCGCGCTGCTGATCCGTAACCAGGACCAGCGCAGCAAGGACTACGCGAATATTGCGGACACGTTTCGTCCTGGCCATGCGGACTACACGTACTGGCAGAAATACGGCATTCGTGACTACCGTGGGGGCGGCCGGCAATCGGCGCGCGAAACCGCCGTGCGCGTTGCGGCAGGCGCTATTGCGAAAAAGTGGTTGGTGGAGCGCTACGGCGTGCGCATCCGCGGCCACCTGACGCAGCTCGGCCCCAATGTCGTTGCGTTCGAAGGCTGGGAGCACGTCCCTGATAATCCGTTCTTCGTAGCCAATGCCACCATCGTTCCCGAACTCGAAGCGTTCATGGATCGCTTGCGCAAGGCCGGCGACTCCTGTGGCGCGCGCATCGAAGTCAGCGCCAGCGGCGTGCCGGTCGGCTGGGGCGAGCCCGTCTATGGCAAGCTCGACTCGGACCTAGCCGCCGCGATGATGAGCATCAACGCAGTCAAGGGCGTCGAGATCGGTGCGGGCTTCGCCGCCGTGGCGCAACGCGGTACCGAGCATTCGGATGAGATGACCCCCGAGGGTTTCCTGTCCAATAACGCGGGCGGCATCCTGGGCGGCATTTCCACGGGACAGGACGTCACGGTGGCCATTGCCGTCAAGCCGACGTCGTCGATTCGCCTCGATCGCCATTCGATCGACAAGGCGGGAAATGCGGTCACCGTGAATACGCATGGCCGGCACGACCCGTGTGTCGGCATCCGCGCCACGCCAATCGCGGAGGCCATGCTCGCGTTGGTGCTCATGGACCACGCGCTGCGGCATCGCGCGCAGAACGCCGACGTGCGCACCGACACGCCGCGCGTCGCCGCGCAGGCGCCTGCGGATGTCGCGCAGAAATTCAAGCGCGCTGCTGCGGTCGACGACCCGGATCCTGACGAGGCCTGACGTTCGGGCTCGGTAAAGTCGCTGACGTCTTTAGGGAGTCGAAGACATCGGGCGCCTCAGAACTCGCGTCGCCGGGTAATGGTTGCATCGGCACCGCCGCGGGCGAAAGTGAGCGCCACGGCCTCCCCGTCGCGCACCTGCTGCGCATCCTGCACGATGGTTCCGTCGTTGCCCGCAACGATCGCGTAGCCGCGCTCCAGCACCGCCTGCGGATTGAGGTGCGCGAGGTTCTGCGTCAATCCGGCGAGCCTGTCTGCCGACCGGGTCAGGCGCTCGCTGCCGCTGCGCTTGAGGATCGCGCGCACGAACTCCAGACGCTGTGCCTGTGGCAACCGCGCCCCCAGTTCGCGCAATAGCCGCCCCTGCAGCGCCGTGGCCGTCGCGACGTGTGCGGTGGTGCGCATCCGCCACGCGCGCGCGATCCGCCGGGTCAATTCCTGCAGCCGGGTGGATTCCTGCGTCATGCGCGCCACGGGATGCACTAGTCGTCGTGCCGCGCCATCAAGCTGCTGGGTGCGGGCCGCCAGCACGTGTTGTCCGCTGCGCCCGATCCGGCGGAGCAGCTGTTCGACGCGATGGGCAATGGCGACACGGTCGGGCGTAACCGCCTCCGCCGCCGCCGTCGGCGTCGGCGCGCGGACGTCGGCGACGAAATCGCAGATCGTGAAATCGGTCTCGTGACCGACGCCGGACACGATCGGCAGCGTGGACTCGAACACGGCGCGCGCCACGACCTCCTCATTGAATGCCCATAAGTCCTCGATTGAGCCGCCGCCACGGCCGACGATCAGGACGTCCACTTCCGCGCGCGCATTGGCGGTGCCTATCGCGTTGGCAATTTCCGGTGCTGCGCCATCGCCTTGCACTGCCGTGGGATAGATCACGACGGCGGCGGCGGGCCAGCGGCGGCGCAGCGTTGTGAGGATGTCTCGCAGCGCGGCCGCGCGCGTGGAGGTGACGATGCCGATGGCTCGTGGATAGACCGGCAGCGGGCGCTTGCGAGCTTCGGCAAACCAGCCCGCGGCCTCGAGCCGCGCCTTGAGCTGCGCGAATTTCTCGTACAGCGCGCCAATACCCGCAAGGCGAATGCTGTCAACGTTGAGCTGGAACTCGCCGCGCGCCTCGTAGATCGACGGCGTGGCGCGCACCTCGACCTGCAGACCGTCGCGCAGGGCAAATGCCGCATGCTGGGCTTTTTGCCGGAAGAAAACGCAGCGCGCCTGCGCCTGCGCATCCTTCAGGTTGAAATAGCAATGTCCGGACGCCGCGCGCACGAAGTTGGAAATTTCGCCGCTGACCCAGACGAGGCCCAAATGCCGCTCGATCAGCAGGCGCGCGGAGGAAACCAGCAACGACACCGGCAGCACCGCCGCCATGGGTACGTTCAACGTTGCGCCCCGCGGTGTTGGCAAGGCCGCCGCGGCGGGTTTGAACAACGGCGGATCGGAAGTCATGAAAGGATCAGGGAACGTAGGCAAACTTAGCTTGCGGTGAGAGCATGCAATGGATGTCAGGAAATTGGTTCGCCAGCGCCGCGCATTACGCTCCCTTCGGAAGCTCGACAACGCAGTCGCAACACCCCCTTTGTCCAAGACACCGACTCGGCAGGAGGTTGTATTGGATTCGTCATCCGGCGTGCGTTCCGGAGTTGAAACGACGCCGCGCAGCCGTAGTGGAAGATTCGCAAAGCATTGAAATCAGTATGAAAAAATGCGGTGTTAATTTAGGCATTGCAATCTTTTTCCCTGCCCCGGCACTACTTAGCGCACTAATTTACAAGATATGCACACTTCTATCCACAGGAATTGTGGAAAACACAATGCGCGCGCGTATCGCACCATGCCGCAAAGCCTTATGTGGTGCGGCTTTCGGGGGCAACGCGCGCATCCCCTAGTGCCGCGCGCGATGACGCAGCTTCCCCTCCCGGTTAGAATGCGGGATCACCATCGATTGTTCATGAACAAAACAAGATGAATGCTGCGCCGCCACAAGGCGCGGAGACCACGCGGTCCGCAGTGGTTGCCGCGCAAAAAAGTGCGTCGCGTCCGGTAGCCAAGGATGCGGGAGCGCCTGCTCCCAATTTCCTGCGTGCCATCGTGGCCGAGGACAAGCGCAGCGCCAAATACGGCGGGCGCCTGGTGACCCGGTTCCCGCCGGAGCCGAATGGTTACCTTCATTACGGGCACGCCAAATCGATCATCCTCAATTTCGGACTCGCCGCCGAAAACAGCGGTACCTGTCACCTGCGCTTCGACGACACCAATCCGCTGAAGGAGGATGTCGAGTTCGAGGACACCATTGCGGATACGGTGAAGTGGCTGGGCTACGACTGGGGCGGACATCGGTATCACGCGTCGGACTACTACGGCGACTTGTACCGCTTTGCCGAATGGTTCATCACGCAGGGCCTCGCGTACGTCGACAGCCAGTCGGCCGAGGAAATGCGCGCAACGCGCGGCACGCTGACCAAGCCCGGCCGCGACAGCCCTTTTCGCAGTCGTTCGGTGGCCGAGAACCTCGATTTGTTCCGGCGCATGCGCGCGGGAGAATTTCCGGATGGCGCGCACATCCTGCGCCTCAAGATCGACATGGCCAGTCCCAACGTCAACCTGCGCGACCCGGCAATCTATCGCATCCGCCACGCGCAACACCACCGCACCGGCGACGCCTGGTGCATCTACCCGCTTTACGACTACACCCATGCCATCTCGGACGCGCTCGAGCGCATTACGCATTCGATCTGCACGCTCGAATTCCAGGACCATCGCCCGCTCTACGACTGGGTCATCGCCAAGCTCGCCGATGGCGGGCACCTCGAGCGTCCGCTCCCCCAGCAATACGAGTTCGCGCGCCTCAACCTCACCTACCTGGTGCTGTCCAAGCGCCGCTTGATCGAACTGGTGGAAGGACGCCACGTCGACGGCTGGGACGACCCGCGCATGCCAACACTCGTCGGCGCGCGCCGCCGCGGCTTCACTGCGGAGGGATTCCATCTGCTTGCTGAGCGGATCGGCGTTTCCAGGACCGACTCCTGGATCGACATGAGCGTGCTCGAAGATTGCATGCGCGACGATCTCAACGTGCGCGCGCAGCGACGCATCGCGGTGCTCGACCCGGTGAAGCTCGTGATCGACAATTTTCCCGAGGGCACTAGCGAGGACTGCTTCGCCCCCAACCATCCCCAGCGGCCCGAGTTGGGCAAGCGCGCGTTGCCGCTGACGCGGGAACTGTGGATCGAGCGGGACGACTACGCGGAAAATCCCCCCAAGGGGTATTTCCGGTTGACCCCGGGCGCCGAGGTGAGGTTGCGCTACGGCTATATCCTGAAGTGCATCGGTGCTGAGCGCGATGCCGCGGGCAATGTCACCATCGTGCATTGCACTTATGACCCGGAGACTCGCAGCGGCACGCCGGGCGCCGACGCGCGCAAGGTCAAGGGCAACATTCACTGGCTGTCGGTTGCGCATGCCGTTCCCGCCGAGGTACGGCTGTACGACCGCTTGTTCAAGGTGCCCTTTCCCGGCGCGCGGAATCCGCTGGGCGTTCGTGCCGACGTCGCGGTAGCCGAGGTGCCACTGCCCGCGCACGCTGCCGTCGTCGCGGGCGACGACGATGTAGTCGACGACGTTGCCGTTGAAGTCGTCGAGCGCAACTACCTGGATGATCTCAATCCGGAGAGCAAGCGCGTGATCTCGGCGTTCGCCGAGCCGGCATTGGCGGCGGCCGCCCCTGAGGAACGTGTGCAATTCGAACGGCATGGCTATTTTGTCGCGGACGTTCTCGATCACCGCCCGGGCAAGCCCATTTTCAACCGCGCGGTCACTCTGCGGGATTCCTGGTCCAAGCCGGCCCCCAGTTGAGGATTCCCGAACTGCCTCGCATGGCAATTTTCCTCGCGGCCCATCCGCGCTAAGATTACGCCGCGCAACTTACCTGGAAGTCATTCATGAAACGCATCGCCATGTTTCTGATCACCAACATCGCCGTCATGGCGGTACTGGCCATCGTGCTGCGCCTCTTCGGACTCGACCAGTACGCCGCCCAGTCGGGGTCCAGTTTTGGTGGCCTGCTCGTGTTTTCCGCGGTAGTCGGTTTCACCGGCTCGATCATTTCTCTGCTGCTGTCCAAGACCATGGCTAAAAGGTCGACGGGCGCGCATGTCATCACCCAGCCGACGAACGAAGTTGAAACGTGGCTGGTCGAGACTGTCCGCCGCTTGGCACAGACGGCGGGCATCACAATGCCGGAAGTGGCGATCTATGAGGGCTCCGCCAACGCTTTCGCGACCGGCGCATTCAGGAACTCGGCGCTCGTCGCCGTTTCCACCGGCCTGTTGCAGTCGATGAATCGCGAGGAAGTCGAAGCGGTCCTGGGACACGAAATCGCGCACGTTGCCAATGGCGACATGGTGACGCTCACGCTCATCCAGGGCGTGGTGAATACCTTTGTCATTTTCCTGTCGCGCATTGTCGGCGGCATCGTCGATCGCGCGGTGTTTCGCAACGAGCGCGGAACGGGACCCGGGTACTTCATCACGGTGATGGTGTGCCAGGTCGTGTTCGGCGTGCTCGCTTCGATCATCGTGGCTTGGTTTTCGCGTCACCGCGAATTCCGTGCAGACGCAGGATCGGCGAAATTCCTGGGGTCGCCCTCGCCGATGGTCAATGCATTGAAGCGATTGGGCGACGTGGAGCCGGGCGTGCTGCCCAAGACCATGTCCGGGTTTGGCATCATCGACAAGGCAGGGATCATGGCACTGTTCTCGACGCATCCGCCGATCGAAGAGCGCATTGCCGCATTGCAATCCCGCGCCACCTCCTAAGTTTCCAGTAAGTTTCCAACTACCGCTCGCTTAAGGCCACACAGTGAAATTCAAGATCGAAACCGAGGACGACAAGGGCATCTGGAGCGACGTCTTTGATGGCGACGGCAATCTCGTCACGTTCGATTCCGAGGACACCGCGCGCGCCGCACTGGCAGAACGCTTCCCGGTTCTCGTCAAGATGGAGCAGTTCGCCGGCGGCAAGCGCACGCGCGTGATTCGTCTCCTCGAAGACGAGGACGACTGGCCCAAGAAAAAATAGCGCTGACGGCGCGGTGCTAGCGAGGTACTTCGCGCAGCAGTCGGTAGCCGCCGTATTTCCCGAGGTCGATGAGTCCTGCGCGGTCCGCTGGCAACCAGTTGCGCAGGTCACTCTCGCGGACCACAAAAAAATCGGCGTTGGAAGTGGCGCGATACGTTGCCAGCGCGTTCACGTCTGCAACTTTGGTGGCCTTGCCCTGAGCATAAAACTCGGCAGAAATCGGGCGCTGGCCGACGTAGACCAGCCGATCGTCCGCATTGGCGCGCGTGGCCTCATACATCCGCACGAGTGCCCGATGCGAGAGTTCGACGTCGAACTGTTGCTGCTGCGCTACGAGCACGCCGCCAAATACGAGCACCAGCCCGACACCGCATGCCGTCATTAACTTCACGGCAAACCGAAGCATGTGGTCGTCCTCGTCCCGGGGACGCCAGAATTCCGCGAGCAGAAGCACGCAGGCCGGCATTCCGGGCAGTACGTAGGTCGGCAGCACATTGCCCGAGACCGTGAAGAACAGCATGGGGGCGAGCGTCCACAGGAGCAGGTAGGCGCACCACGGGTCATGCAGCAGGTGCCGGCGCTGCGTGGACGACCTCGCGCTGCGTGCTGCGAGCGTGCGGACCAGCCAGCCCACGATCATGGGCGACCAGGGAAGCGCCGCCACGAACCACCACATCCAGATCGTGCCGCGCGGCCGCGCGTGCGCCTGGCCGTAGAGGTCGCCCTTCCATCCGGGCTCGACGAACCGCTTCCAGTGTTCGCCCACCAGGAAGTAGTCGAGGAAGCCGGGCGAAGCGCGTTCCGCGGCCCAATACCATGGCACGGCCAGCGCGAGCGCCAACAACGTGCCGCTGATCCAGGGGATACCCGAGCAGACCGCCCGCCACTGGCGCGTCCAGAGTGTCCATGCGCCGATGGGCAGGAACGTGAGCACGAGGGCCACGGGCCCCTTGGCCAGCATCCCGACGGCGAGACCGACGAAAAAGACGATTCCCGCAGCGCGGCGTCCGGCGTCGGGGCCGTGCAGCGCAAGCCAGAAACCGGCCATCGAGAGCGTAGTTGCAAAAACCAGCGCGGGATCGGTCATGACCGCGCCGGCACTGATGAAGACGAGGCCGGTGATCGCGAATGTCGTTAACGCCCACAGCGCGAGGTCCCTCCCGGCGCGCAACGTCGCCAATCGGTACACAAGGACGCCGCAGCCCGCCATGAGGACGAACGAGGGCAGGCGCGCCGCGAATTCATTGACGCCGAACACCGCCATGGCGAACGCCGACAGCCAGGTGGACAAGGGCGGTTTGCCCCAGAACGGCACGCCGTAGTCGACCTGCGGCACCAGCCAGTCGCCCGTTTCGAGCATCTTGCGGGCAATTTCCGCGTAGCGCGACTCCGTCGGGTCGAGCAGCGGATAGGCGCCCAGCGTAGCAAGCCTTACCGCAACCACGACAACCAGCAGCAGCAGCAGCCAGCGGCGCTCGCGCGAGGTGAGCGCGAAATTCATCGAACGCCGACGTCACTGCCTTGAGGGTGAGGGGCGGGCAGGGGGCGCTTGGGTGGCAGCGCCTGCTGCACGAGATAGAGCGGACGCTGCTTGACCTCGATGAACATGCGCGCCAGGTATTCGCCGATGACGCCCAATGCCATCAGTTGCAGCCCGCCCAGGAACAGGACGACGACGATCAGCGTAGGGTAGCCGCGCACCGCGTCGCCGTAGAGCAGGGTCTTGCCGATCACGTATACGCCGTAGGCAAAGGCGACCAGCGCCGTTACCACCCCAATGTAGCTCGCGACCTTGAGTGGCACCACCGAGAACGACGTGATGCCTTCCAGCGCGAAATTCCAGAGGCGCCAGTAGTTCCACTTCGTCACGCCTGCCTGGCGGCCGTCGCGGTCATATTCGAGCTCGCGGCAGGGAAAGCCGATCCACGCAAACAGTCCCTTCATGAAACGGCTGCGCTCAGGGAATTGCCTGAGCGCGGCAACGGCGCGGCGGGACAACAAGCGAAAGTCTCCGACATTTTCCGGGATGTCGATGGTGCCCATGCGGCCGATTGCGCGATAGAAGGCGCGCGCCGTGGCTTTCTTGAACCAGCTTTCCTGTGCGCGGCTCCTGCGCCGCATCAGGACGACGTCGAAACCTTCGTGCCAGGCGCGCACCATGTCGGGTATGAGTTCGGGCGGGTCCTGCAGGTCGGCATCGATGACCACCACGGCATCGCCGTGCGCGTGGTCAAGGCCGGCGCTCATCGCGATTTCCTTGCCGAAGTTGCGCGAGAGGTCGATCAGCGCGACGCGCGTGTCGGCCTCCCGCAATGCGGTGATGAGCGCGATCGTGCCGTCGCTGCTGCCGTCGTTGACATAGACGATCTCGGCGTCGGCCTGAATCGCATCGAGCACGGCGGCGAGGCGACGATGAAATTCAGGCAGTACGTCTACCTCGTTGTAGACCGGGACGATGACCGAAAGCGATGCCCGTCCCGCCAAGGGATTGGCCGTGGCCAGGGTTGGCGACGGGATGCTCAAAACGTCCATGCGCGGTTGGCGAAATAGCCGGCGACAAGTACCGCGATCGTGGCGGCGACCTGCGCGACGAGGTAATGGGGCCAGACCAGCACCAGCACTGCGGCCAGGACCAGCGCGTTCAGAACGATGCCTGCGGCCGCGACCAGCGCAAAGCGCGGCAACGCGCGGCGATGTGTCTCCTGGCTTGCGAACGTGAAGCGATGGTTGAGCGCGTAGTTGATGCCCGCCCCCGCGATGGCGCCGACGGTCGAGCCGGCAACGACACCCGCGCCCAATCCCTGCACCATGGCCACGAGCACCGCGTAGTGCGCAGCAGTACCGATGGCGCCGGCGCCGGCATAGCGGACGAAGCGGGGAAGCATCGGGTTGCTCGCTGGGTCGAAATTAAAGGAGGGCATCGGCACGGATAGTCGGCGACGGGTGTCAACCACCCCGACTTCGCCTGGGCAAAGCGTAACTCTACCGCTTAAATTGAAACGGCCGGCAAAACGCAATGGATGCGCGTGCCGGCCGCTGCGGCGCAATGTTCCGCGCCGTGCAAGAGTGCGAGGCTTACTTGAGGTGGTTGGAGACGAGTTTGGTCATCTCGAACATCGACACCTTGCCCTTGCCGCCGAAGACGGCGCGGAGCTTTTCGTCCGCGTTGATCATGCGCCGGTTGACGGCGTCCTGCAGCTTGTTCTTCTTGATGTAGTCCCAGATCTTCTTGGTGACTTCGGTGCGCGGCAGCTGCGCACTACCAACGACCATCGCGAGCATCGCGGAAGGCGTCAGCGGCTTCATGAATGCCGCATTGGGTTTGCGCTTCGCGGCGGGTTTCTTTGCCGCAGGTTTCTTCTTCGGCGCAGCTTTCTTCGGAGCAGCCTTCTTGGCCGCAGGTTTCTTGGCGGCCGGCTTCTTCGCAGCGGGCTTCTTCGCGGCGGGTTTCTTCGCAGCGGGTTTCTTCGCAGCTTTCTTGGCAGTTGCCATGGGTCTCCTTCCCTTCCTGTCGATTAATGCGAGCGGACGATGCCGTTCGTTCTGAAGCGGTCCGTCCTGTCACGGGATACCACTCCATCGGCGGCGACTATACCGCATTTTCAGAGGAAGGGAATGCTTGCGTTCATAGGAATGTTCGGCATTGTTGCGTAAACGAGAAACCGGACCGAAGGCCAGTTCGCGTTGGCGGCTACCCGCCGAGTATCTTCACGAACGTCTGCAGGACAATCGCGTTCGAGATATCCACGAAAAATGCACCCACTAGCGGCAGGACCAGGAACGAGCGGGGCGAGGCCCCGTACTTCTTGGTGGTCGCGGTCATGATGGCGATGGCGGTCGGTGTCGCGCCTAGGGCCAGTCCGAAATAGCCGGAGGAGGTCACCGCGGCATCATAGTTGCCCCCCAGCAGCCGGAACACGACGTGGGACACGAGAAACCAGCAGACGGACACCTGCACCGTAAGGATGACGAACAGGGGAACCGCGACGCCGGCCAGCGACGCGAGGTTCAGCGTCATCAGGGACATGGCCAGGAAAAGGCCGAGCGAGACTTCGGCTATAAGCGCGAGCGGCGGCGATCCCGTCGGCCAGCCCAACCTGGGAAATAGGCGTGGAACGACATTGGCCAGGACCATGCCCGCAAACAGTGCGGTCACGAACTTGGGCAGCGTGAAGTTCACTTTGGCCAGCAAGTCGTTGAGTTCCTCCGAGACGGCGATGGCAATGGCGATGACCAGGATCGTGTTCAGTACGCCATTGGTGTCGAGTTTGGGGAGCGACTCCTGGTCGTAGCTGACGCCGACCGTGAGGTCTTCCGCGTTCTTGCTCGACAGCTGGTGGCGCGTAATCAGCCGGTGGCCCAGCGGGCCGCCCAGCAGTCCGCCAGATAGCAGGCCGAATGTCGCGGCCGCGGCACCCATCGCCGCTGCGCTCGGAACGCCGAACTTGTCGCCGATGATCGATCCCCAGGCCAGCACGGTGCCGTGGCCCCCCGACAACGCGGCGGAGCCCGCCAGCAACCCGACCCCCGGCGGGTAGCCCATCAACGTTGCCAGTCCCACGCCGATGCCGTTCTGAATGACCAGGTTCGCCACGGCGACCAACGTCAGCACCAGCAGCATGACGCCACCCATGGCCAGCAGCCCCAGATTGGCGGACAGACCCACCGTGCAGAAAAAAACGATCAGCAGCGCGTCGCGGGCGGACAGGTCGAAGGTTATGTTCGTCCCGGTGGTGAGTATCAGCAGCGTGAGCGCTGCCGATGCGATGAGGCCGCCCGTGACGGGTTCGGGAATGCCGTATTCGCGTAGCCAGGGAAGTCGACCATTCACCCAGCGACCCAGGAACAGGACCAGGACGGCGAGGATCAGCGTGTGGTGGTTGTCGAGCGTCAACGGCCTTCCTTGAAGGTGGCGCGGTGGTGCCGGTGCAGTGTCCTGAGTTTAGTACCGATCCCCTGCGGCCCGGAAGGCGATGGGTCGGAGGAAAGCGTAAAATGCGCTCATGCGCCGAGTCGGCGCCTCTGCTCGCGCCTTTGATCGAACTCGCGTGTCACTCCCCCAAGCCTGCATCTTGCTTTCTGCATGAGCCTCTCCGCCACGAATCCCGCCGACCTGCGCGTTGAATACAAGCGCGCCGCGCTCGACGAGCGCGATGTCGACCCCGATCCGTTCGCGCAATTCGGGCGCTGGTTCGACGAAGTGGTCGCCGCGCAGCTTCCCGAGCCCAACGCGATGTCGTTGGCCACCGTAGATGCCAGTGGCCGGCCTTCCGCCCGCATCGTGCTCCTGAAGGCGGCCGACGGTCGCGGCTTCACTTTCTATACCAACTACCAGAGCCGCAAGGCGCGGGAGTTGCCCTCCGCGTCGCGGGCGGCGCTGCTATTTTTCTGGCCCGAACTCGAACGCCAGGTACGCATCGAGGGCGTCGTCGAAAAGGTCGATGAAGCGACTGCAGATGCCTATTGGATACGCCGACCGCGATTATCGAGAATTGGCGCATGGGCGTCGCCGCAAAGCGAATCGCTGCCGGATCGCGCTGCGCTGGAGGCGCGCTTCGCGCAAGCCTCGGAACGCTACCCCGACGACTCCGTACCGCGTCCTGTGCACTGGGGCGGATATCGCGTGGTCCCTGCCGCTTTCGAATTCTGGCAGGGGCGCGCATCGAGGCTGCATGACCGGATCATCTATCAACGCGAAGGTGAGAGCTGGCGCATCGGGCGGCTCGCGCCTTGAATCTCCCGTCCAATCCCTTTCGCGTCCGCGATCCCACGTTGTTCGGACTGATTGTGCTTGGCATCGCCAACCACATGGTGCTTACGGGTAACCGCGTCACGGTGACGCTGGAGGCCATCAAGCAGGGGCATTCCACCGCGGTGGTGGGCACGCTGGTCGCGCTGTTCGCGTTCCTGCCCATGTTGTGCGCGGTGGCCGCAGGCCGCGTGTCCGATCGCATCGGCGCCCGCAAGCCGATGCTTGCCGGTTCCCTGGGCCTGGCGGCAGGCGCATTGATACCTGTCCTCGTGCCGGGACTCTTCGCACTCTTCGCGAGCGCCGCGCTGGTCGGCGTTTCGTTTATGGCATTCCAGGTCGCGTCCCAGAACGCCACCGGTGAACTTGGGGGTGCCACGGGACGCGTCCACAATTTCAGCCAGCTCGCGTTGGGCTACTCGATTTCCGGTCTCCTGGGTCCGCTGATCGCCGGATTCACGATTGATCATGCCGGGTTTGCGACGTCATTTGCAGTCCTGGCAGTGATTCCGCTGATTCCCGCCGCGGTATTGGCCGCGGGCGCATTGGCGCTGCCCGGTCCGCATCCCGTTCACGCTGACTCGTCCTCCGTTGCCGCCCCAGGTGGCATGTTCGAACTCTTTGCACACCGCAAGCTGCGTCGCGTGTTCATCATCAACGTGCTCCTGGCCATGGGGTGGGACCTGCACACCATCGTTATTCCGGTTTACGGCGCCGGAATCGGACTTTCCGCGTCGCAGATCGGGGTGATCCTCGCATCGTTCGCCGCCGCCACGTTCGTGGTGCGATTCTCGATGCGCTGGATCGTTCGACTGGCCACGCCGCACCAGGTGCTCACGATCGCGCTCTTCATTGCCGGCACCGTGTACATGCTGTTCCCGTTCGTGCACACGGCGACCGCGCTGATGGCGATGTCGTTTACGCTGGGCTTGGGCTTGGGCATGAGCCAGCCCATGGTCATGTCGCTCCTGCACAGCCATGCGCCACCGGGACGCACGGGCGAAGCCGGCGGTTTGCGGATGTCGCTGGTGCAGTCGATGGCCTGCGCCGTTCCGCTGGCGTTCGGCGCGTTGGGCGCGACCGTGGGTCTGACCCCCGTGTTCTGGTCGGTCGGCGTGTGCCTTGCGACCGGCGGCTGGCTGACCAAGCGGGGGAACGGCGCCTAGCCTGCCATAGCCGTGTTTCTCCCGGCCTGGATTGGCCGCGTCCTTGCGTCTGCGATAATCGCCAACGTTCAACGCACGGCCACACTGTCACCATTACGCCGCCTTGGGTCCGATCCGTTTCGTCCGCCGCGTCATCGCCCGCCTCGACAGCATCGGCTGGTTTCGTGCCGCCGGCAGCCTGTCCTTCGTCACGCTGCTGGGATTGGTGCCACTCGCGACGGTCGCGTTCGCGTTCGTCGCGCGCTTCCCTATCTTCCAGGATTTCCTGAAGGTGCTGGAAACCTTCCTGCTGCGCCACCTGTTGCCGGCGTCGGCATCGGCTATCGTCCATGAATACGTGGTGGTGCTGGCCGAGGCCGCTGCCAACGCGGTCGGGATGTCGATCATTTTCGTCGCGATCACGGCCACTCTGGTGGTTGACACCATCGAGTCGGAAATCAACGAAATCTGGGGCATACGGAAGAAGCGCCCGATCGGTCGGCGGATCCTGGTCTATGTCATCGGAATCACGGCCGGACCCGTCATGGTCGGCGCTGCCATTACACTCATTCGCTGGGCGCTTAGCGAAGCGGTCGCGGTCGGCAATGTGCAGGAGTCCGTGACCATCGCGCTGTGGCGCGGCATGCCAATGCTCGTGGTCATGGTCGGATTGACTCTCCTCTACCGCGTCGCTCCCGCGCGGCGCGTGCTCTGGCGCGACGCCTTGACCAGTGGCGCGCTCGCCGCGCTTGCCCTCGCGGCGACCAAGACCGGATTCGCGTGGTACCTCACCCACTTTCCCAGTTACGAATTGCTCTACGGCGCGCTGGCGGCGTTTCCGGCGGCGCTGTTCTGGATCTTCCTGTGCTGGATGATCGTTCTCGCCGGCGCTGCGATAACCGCAACGCTCGCGGAGGCCCGCGAAAGCATGCAGCGACGAGTTCGCCAATGATCAATCTGTGCCAGAGCGCCGCAGGGCCGCCCCGCTCGCGAGGACGTCCCCCGGGGTCATTGAACGAAGTGAGCGTGGGGGAGTCTTTACCTTGCCGAATTGGGACCGGCAAGCTACATTTCAAACATCCCGAACTAGGAGTCCTATCTCGTGTGGTCACTGATACAAGCAGCGGGCTGGCCGATTTGGCCGCTGATTTTCGCGTCGATCGTGGCGCTGGCATTGATTTTTGAACGGCTCTGGTCGTTGCGGCAATCCGTGGTCGCGCCTCCGGGCATGGTGGACAAGATATTGGTCGATTTCAGGCAGACCGGTGCCACGCCTGAACTGCTGACGCGGACGGCGGCTCAGGGTCCGCTCGGGCGCATTCTTGCTGCGGGTCTGGCCAATGTAAAGGCGCCGCGGCCTGTGATGAAGGAGGCCATCGAGGAAGTCGGCCGCGTGGTTACGCACGATCTCGAGCGCTTCCTCACCACGCTCGGCACCATTGCCGCGATGGCGCCGCTGATGGGCCTGTTCGGCACCGTGGTCGGCATGATCGAGATCTTCGGCTCGCAGGGAACTTCGGCCTCCAATCCGATCCAGCTGGCCCAGGGCATCTCGATTGCCTTGTACAACACCGCGATGGGCCTGATCGTCGCCATTCCTTCGATGATCTTCTACAGGTACTTCCGGTCCAAAGTGGACACGCTGGTCGTCGAGATGGAGCAACAGGCGATCAAGCTGGTCGATTTCGCGCACGGCGAGCGCAAATGATGCGGGTGGCGCCATGAATCTGCGCGGCGCGCGGGTCCGCGACGACCCGGAGATCAACTTCATCCCGCTGATCGACGTCCTGCTCGTCATCCTGATCTTCCTGATGGTGACCACGACGTATCAGCGCGTCGCCGAATTGCAGATCACCTTGCCGGAAGCCGACGCGGAAGCTGCGAAGCAGCGCCCGAAAGAGGTAAACGTCGGCATCGACGCGCAGGGACGCTACGTGATCGACAAGAACGTTTTTACCTATACGACCGTCGCTGCGCTGGGAGAAATGCTGCGCAAGGCGGCAGGGGATGCCAAGGATCCGGTCGTGATCATCAACGCCGACGCCAACGCGACACATCAATCGGTCATCCACGTGATGGAAGCAGCGCGCCAGGCGGGACTCGTCCACATCACGTTTGCGACGCAGACACCCGTGAAGTAGTCGCCGCGTCGTGACACTGGCTGAGCGTCTCGTCGCGACCTGGTACACGCCGCGCGTCACGTTGCTCGCCGCCGTACTTTGGCCGCTGTCGATTCTCTATCGTTGCCTGGTGGCGCTGCGCCGCGCCCTGTTCGCCATAAGTGTCCTGCGCTCGCAACGTCTGCCTGTGCCCGTCATCGTGGTCGGCAATATCAATGCCGGCGGCGTCGGCAAGACGCCGCTCACCCGCGCGCTCTCCGACGCACTTGCCGCGCGAGGCCATCACCCTGGAATCGTGAGCCGCGGATATGGTGGCAGCAATATCGGGCCGCGCGCCGTGCTGCCGGACGACGATCCCGCGGTAGTCGGCGACGAGCCGCCTATCCTCGCCGAGGCCGGTTTTCCGGTCTGGATTGCCCATGACCGTGTGGCCGCGGGCCGCGGATTGCTCGCAGCGCATCCCGAATGCGATGTGCTGATCGCCGATGACGGCCTGCAACATTACGCACTTGCGCGCTCGATGGAGATCGCCGTGATCGACGCGGCGCGGGAATTCGGGAACGGACTCATGCTCCCCGCCGGCCCGTTGCGCGAGCCCGGGTCACGCTTGCGCGATGTGGATGCCGTCGTGCGCCTGGTTGCGCGCGATGCGGCGCGGCCAGCCGCCAAGGATGGGCGGGAAACGTTGATGACGCACGAGCCCCTGCCTTGGCGCAACGTGCCGCGGGCCGACCTGAAGGCGGACTCCGCGCTCTGGCGTGGGCTAGAGGTCCACGCGGTCTCCGGCATCGGCAATCCCCAGCGCTTTTTCGACATGGTTACGTCGCTGGGCATTGTGCCGACATGCCATGCTTTTCCCGACCATCACGCCTTTGTTTCCGCCGATATCGCGTTTCCCGGGGCTGCCGCCATCCTGATGACGCAGAAGGACGCGCTAAAATGCGTGTCGTTTGCCGATGAGCGTTGCTGGTACCTGCCACTTCGCGCGATCATCGATCCGGCGTTGGTTGCGCTGGTCGAGGAGAAAATCCATGGATTCAAAGCTGCTTGAGCTACTGGTTTGCCCGGTCACCAAGGGCCCGCTGACATTCGACCGGGAGAAGCAGGAGCTGATCTCGAAGTCGGCGCGCCTGGCCTATCCCGTGCGTGACGGCATCCCGGTCATGCTCGAGGAAGAGGCGCGCAAGCTCACGCCGTCCGAATGCGAATAGCGCCGCCAACCGTGCTGTCAACGAAGTCCGGGAAATTGCAGTGTCCAATGGTCTCGCGGCGGCAGGCGTGGCGTTCACAGTACTGATCCCCGCGCGTTACGCGTCGACGCGCTTGCCGGGCAAGCCGCTCGCGGATATCGCAGGCAAGCCGATGGTGGTGCGGGTCGCGGAGCGCGCGCTCGAGAGCGGCGCGACACGGGTGGTGGTGGCCACCGACGATGCGCGGGTGCGCGACGCGGTGGTTGCCCATGGGCATATCGCCTGCATGACGCGCGATGATCACCTGACGGGCACCGACCGCCTCGCGGAAGCTGCGCAGCAACTGGGACTGGCAGACGAAGACATCGTAGTCAATGTGCAAGGCGATGAGCCATTGCTCGATGCGGCGCTGATCCGCGGCGTGGCGACCTTGCTCGCGACGCAGCCCGCGGCGGCGATCGCCACGGCGTGCCACCCGATCGACGACGTGGCCGAGGCTTTCAATCCGAACGTGGTCAAGGTCGTGCTCGATGCCGACGGTTTCGCGCTCTACTTCAGTCGCGCGACCGTTCCCTGGGCCCGCGACGCGTTCGCTGAATCGCAAGCGAGACTGCCGCCCGGCCTCCCGCTCTACCGGCACTACGGCCTGTATGCGTACCGTATGTCGTTCCTGCGCGCGTTTCCCGCGCTCGCGCCCGCTCCCATCGAGCGGTTCGAGGCGCTTGAGCAGCTGCGTGCGCTGTGGCATGGATATCGAATCGCGGTGGAAGTCACACACGGCACGCCCGCACCGGGCATTGACACTCCGGCCGATCTCGACCGTGTGCGACAGATTTTTACGCAGGGCGGGAACGCACGCTCGCGTTGACCGACTCGCCGATAACGGAGAGAATTGGACGCGCAGCCAGCGGCGCGCAGTCTAAGGGGATCGCCAGCCGAGGTGCAGACGATCGGCGATTCCCGGCAGTGAACCCGCCTACTTTTCCAAGTCACCACTATGCGACTGATTCTGTTGGGCCCGCCGGGCGCCGGCAAGGGCACCCAGGCGACATTCATCAAGGAAGCGTACGGCATTCCGCAGATATCCACCGGCGACATGCTACGCAGCGCGGTCAAGGCGGGTACGCCCGTGGGCTTGGCCGCGAAAAAAGTGATGGATAGCGGGGCCCTGGTTTCCGACGACATCATCATTGGCCTGGTCAAGGACCGCCTGACCGAATCAGATTGCGCAAACGGCTACCTCTTCGACGGCTTTCCGCGCACGATTCCTCAGGCCGATGCAATGCGCGACGCCGTTGTTCCGATCGACTATGTGCTGGAGATTCACGTGCCGGACAGTGCGATAGTCGAGCGCATGAGTGGCCGACGCGTCCACGTGGCCTCGGGCCGCACGTACCACGTCACGTTCAATCCACCCAAGATCGAAGGCAAGGACGACATCACCGGCGAAGACCTGATCCAGCGCGAAGACGACAAGGAAGCGACCGTATTGAACCGGCTCGCGGTCTACCACGCGCAGACTGAACCGCTAGTGGCGTACTACGCGCAATGGGCGGCCAAGGGTGATCCGCGTGCGCCGAAGTATCGCAAGGTCGACGGCCTGGGCACGGTCGACGCCATTCGCGAGGCGAGCCTCGCGGCGCTCGAGACCTGATCACCTGGCGTTTCCTCCTCAGTTACCTCTCCGTTTCCCATGCTCAAGCGCAACGCGTTCTACGCGCAATCGGGCGGCGTCACCGCCGTCATCAATGTCAGCGCCGCCGGCGTCATCGAAACCGCGCGCAAGCATCGCGATCGCATCGGCCGCGTGTACGCCGGCCGCAATGGAATCCTCGGCGCGCTGACCGAGGACCTGATCGACACCAGCCGCGAATCCGCCAAGGCTATTGCCGCGTTGCGCTACACGCCCGGCGGCGCCTTTGGTTCATGTCGCTACAAGTTGAAGGGCATCGACGAGAATCGCGCACAATACGAACGGCTGATCGACGTCTTTCGCGCCCACGACATCGGTTATTTCTTCTACAACGGCGGCAATGACTCGGCCGACACGTGCCTCAAGGTTTCACAGATCGCGGCCAGGCTTGACTATCCGCTGGTCGCCGTGCATGTTCCCAAGACCGTAGACAATGATTTGCCGGTCACCGACAACTGTCCCGGCTTCGGTTCCGTAGCGAAGTATGTCGCCACCTCGATGCGCGAGGCGGCGTTCGACGTCGCTTCGATGGCCAAGACATCCACCAAAGTATTCGTGCTCGAAGTGATGGGGCGCAATGCCGGTTGGATCACTGCCGCCGTGGGCATGGCCGACAGCAAGGACACGCCGATTCCGCTCGTGCTGCTATTTCCGGAAATCCCGTTTGACGAAGTCGCCGTGATGGCGGCCGTCGACGCGAAGGTCAGGCGTTTCGGCTATTGCTGCATCGGCGTGTCCGAAGGCTTGCGCAATGCTGACGGCAGGATCATGGCGGAGGCGGGCACGAAGGACGCGTTTGGTCACGCGCAATTGGGCGGCATCGGTCCGCTCATCGCCAAGCTCTCCAAGGATCGGCTCGGCTACAAGTATCACTGGGCGGTGGCCGACTACCTGCAACGCTCGGCGCGCCACCTCGCATCGAAGACGGATGTAGAACAGGCCTACGCGGTCGGCAAGTCTGCGGTCTTACTCGCGCTGGCGGGACGCAACGCCGTGATGCCCGCCATCTTGCGCACGTCGGACAAACCCTATCGGTGGAAAGTCGCGGTGGCGCCGCTGTCCGACATTGCCAACGTCGAGAAAAAACTGCCCCGTTCGTTCATCAGCAGTGACGGACTCGGCATCACGCCCAAGGCGCGAGCCTACTTGAGCCCACTGATGCGCGGTGAAGACCCGCCACCGTTCAAGAATGGCTTGCCAGACTATGTAAGGTTGCGCAACGTCGCGGTGACGAAGAAGCTCAAGTCCGACTTTTTTTTCTGAACTGCCACAGGAGATATCATGTCCCCCGTCATCGACTACTACTTTGCCACGGTTTCCCCCTGGGCCTACCTCGGGCACGACCGCTTCATTGCGATTGCCACGAAATGTGGCGCGACGGTCGCGGTGAAGCCGATGAATCTGGGCGAAGTATTCCCGGTGTCGGGCGGGCTGCCGCTGTCGAAACGCGCGCCACAGCGGCAAGCGTACCGGCTTGTGGAGTTGCAACGCTGGTCGCAGTTCCTGAACAAGCCGATGCGCATCCAGCCGCAATTCTTTCCGGTGAATGGAGACCTTGCCGCGCAATGGATACTGGCCGCGAATGAGTTGGGCGGGACCGGTGGGCTCGCACTCGCGGGCGCCGTCGGGCGCGCGATCTGGGAACAGGAGCGCAATGTCGCTGACGCGGCGACGATGGAAATGATCGCCGGCGAGTGCGGTTTGCCGGTCGCCGCCTTGGCAACGCGCGCGCAAGCCCCGGAAATTGCGGAGAAATATGCCGCCCTCACGCAGGAGGCCATCGCCCGCGGCGTTTTTGGCGCGCCGACCTATGCCGTCGGGGAGGAACTCTTCTGGGGACAGGATCGGCTCGACTTCCTCGACCGCAAAATGGCAAAATAGCGTGTTTTCGACGGCCGGGACTGCCTCGGCCGACTTTTGCGAGGGGATCGGTTCACGCCGGATTGCACATCGGGCGGGAATCGCGGAGTGCAGCGGACCAGAATGAGGACCCGAATGAGGACCCTGTCGAGGTCCCGATCGGGGTCCCGCATCAAGGCGGCAGCGCTCCATTACACATTACATATTACAAAGGGAGTACCAAGCCATGACCACAGGCCTCATCTTCGCGCTTGTCTGCGCGGTGGTGGCGATCGTCGTCGGCGGCGTCTGGATCAACTGGATCCTCGCCAAGCCCGCCGGCAATCCACGCATGCAGGAAATCGCCGCTGCCATCCAGGCCGGCGCCAAGGCGTATCTGAATCGCCAGTACACGACCATCGCAATTGTCGGTGCGATCCTGTTCGTGATCATCTGGTGGGCGCTCGGCGCTCGCACCGCGGGCGGCTTCGCGCTCGGCGCGATCCTCTCGGGCCTTACCGGCTACATCGGCATGAACGTGTCGGTGCGCGCCAACGTGCGCACCGCGGAAGCCGCTCGCACCGGTCTCGAGCAGGCGCTGGCCGTCGCGTTCCGCGGCGGCGCCATCACCGGCATGCTGGTGGTGGGTCTGGCGCTGTTGGGCGTCGCGGGCTTCTACTGGTTCCTGGTTGGCTCCGCACATGGCGCGCCGAACCTCATGAAGGAAGGCCTGCACCACGCAATCCAGCCGCTGGTGGGCCTGGCTTTCGGCGGCTCGCTGATCTCGATCTTCGCGCGCCTGGGCGGCGGCATCTTCACCAAGGGTGCGGATGTCGGTGCCGACCTCGTGGGCAAGGTCGAGGCGGGCATTCCTGAAGACGATCCGCGCAATCCGGCGGTCATCGCGGACAACGTCGGCGATAACGTCGGCGATTGCGCCGGCATGGCGGCGGACCTCTTCGAAACGTACGCGGTGACCATTGTCGCGACAATGCTGCTCGGCGCGCTGCTGCTGCCGACGGTGGCTGAAGCGGCGGTCACTTATCCGCTGGTGCTGGGCGGCTTCTCCATCCTCGCGTCCATAGTCGGCTGCTATTTCGTCAAGACCTCGCCCGGCGGCAAGATCATGAACGCGCTGTACAAGGGGCTCGCGGTCGCCGGCATCATTTCGGCAATCGGGTTCTGGTTCATCACCGACCGCATGATGGGCGGCGTGGCCGCGGTCGATCCGCAACTCACGACGATGCGCCTCTTTGGCGCGTCGATCGTCGGCCTCGTGCTGACGGCGGCGATGGTCATCATCACCGAGTACTACACCGGCACCGAGTACAAGCCGGTCCAGCATGTGGCGCAGGCGTCCACCACCGGTCACGGTACCAACATCATCGCCGGCCTCGGCGTGTCGATGCGCTCCACGGCGTATCCAGTTCTTGCCGTCTGCGCAGCCATCCTGGCTTCGTTCTGGTTGGCCGGCCTCTACGGCATCGCGATCGCCGCGACGTCGATGCTCTCGATGGCCGGCATCATCGTGGCGCTCGACGCCTACGGCCCGATCACCGACAACGCGGGCGGCATTGCGGAAATGG
>JBDTPJ010000005.1:0-56942 GCA_039932755.1 Betaproteobacteria bacterium | reverse complement strand
CTGGCGCGCCAGCCTTCCGCCGGATGCGCCCAACCAGTTCCTGATCAACGTCCTGCCGGAACAAGTCGCCGATGCGCGCGCGGACCTGGCCAGGGGAATCCATGCCGATGTGGCGTTTCGCCCGATGGTGCGCGGCCGGCTGGTCGCGGTAAACAGGGCGGTCCTCGACACCAGCACCTTTGCCGATGTGCGGACGCGCCGACTGGCGGAGCGCGAATTCAACTTGTCGTGGACCGACACGCTGCCGAAGGGCAACCAGGTCGTGAGCGGCGAGTTCTGGAAGCCTGGTGTGACCGGCGCGGATTCCGAAGCATCCGGCATGTCGCTGGAGGAGGGCATCGCCGAATCCCTTCGGGTCAAGCTCGGTGACGTGCTGACGTTCGACATCGCGGGGATGCAGGTGTCGAGCAAGATAACCAGCCTGCGCAAGGTCGACTGGGACAGCTTTCGCGTGAATTTCTTCGCGTTGTTTCCGCCTGGACCGCTCGATGCCAGCCCGATCACCTACATTGCGGCATTCCGTGCGCCGGCCGGTGACAGCGCCTGGTTGTCAACGCTGCTGCGCAAGAATCCGAACATCCTCGCCATCGACATCGGCGAAATCGTGCGCCAGGTGCAGGGCATCGTCGACAGCGTGTCGCGTGCCGTCGAGTTCGTGTTCCTGTTCACGCTGGCAGGCGGCTTGCTCGTGCTGCAGGCGGCCATTGCGGCGACGCAGGACGAACGCCAGTTCGACGCCGCCATCCTGCGCACGCTGGGCGCATCGCAGCGGCAGCTGGTGAGCGCGCAGATCGCCGAGTTCCTGCTGCTTGGCGCGTTGGCCGGCCTGGTCGCTGCGGCCGGCGCAACCGCCATCGGATGGGCGTTGGCCAGGTGGGCGTTCAAGTTTCCGTTCGAGGCAGGCGCGCTCGTTTGGGTCTATGGCATTTTCGGCGGCGCATTGGCGGTCACGCTCGCCGGCTGGCTCGGCACACGCGGGACATTGCGCACGTCGCCACTTGCCGTCATTCGTCAATTAGGTTGAGCGCGCGGGAGCGCAGGGCGACGCCTGCTTCCGCTACGGACTCTACGGCGATGAGGTGGAGACATTGGCACCACGTTGCGATGCCGCCGCGGGTGCGCTGGGCCGGTTCAGTATGCTGGCCAGGTCCTTGTACAGCCGCTCTTGAGATCGTCTTGACCACCATGCGCTCCAGGCGGGCCGGAGCACGAAGTAGGTCAAGGCAAGCGCCCACGCGGCCCAAATCTCGATGACGAGGCTGCCCAGTATCCCGGTATTCCAGACGGCCACCCACGCCGCCCACCCATCGGCGGAGGCCCAGGCGGAGGAAACGGCTCCACTCCATGCCTTGGTCCTTGCTGCCGAGTCTTGAAACAGGGTCCAGGTAACGATGCCGATGAAGGCCAGCAACGCGACGCCACGCGCCTTCGCGCGCCGCCACGTATAGATGTCCCGGCGCGCCGCCGCCGCTTCCAGTGCCGGCGCTGCGGCAGCGACGCACTTGCCCAGGCCGGCAAGCTCGAAGAGATCCAGCGCCACGGGAGCGACGAATTGCTCCGTGTTTTCGAAATAGCTGGTGTGATCCCGCAGCCCGAAGCGTGTGTTGTAGATCCGTGCGTCCTTGTCCAGCGTGGGACTGTCCTGGATCGGGCCGCCCGGCACCGGGTCGTGTGATGCATAGTAGTTGTGCCATCGCGCGAGCATGGCGCGGCTGAAGTCGGAGCGCCACATGGGCAATGTGTGCGCCAGAATGGGCACAACGAACGCGATGGCGATCAATACCAGCAACAGCCCGAAAGTGCGCGACCCGTCGGCGACCACGGATAGCCAAGGCAGCCGGGTCGCGAAGCATGTCTCGGCCAAGGCGAGGATCGCGATGACGGCAATGACGGCGCTGCACAATTGGAGCAAGTTAGCGGTCCATCGCCCTTCCATTTCGTCTTGGCGATTCTCGTCCAGCATCGCCAGGGGCACAATTCCGGCGCCAAAAGTCACCCAGCGCCGCACTTGGGGCCAGCGCTTGATCTGGGAGACGAGGCGCGTCACCTCCGCGCCTTGAGAATGCGACACGACGGCCACGCGCTGGCACTTGCTCAAGATGGCATCGAGATCGCGCATCACGGTACGCACGATCGCATTGCGGCGAACGGAGCTGGTCTTCAGCGCGTAACTTTGCCCGATCGTTCCCAGCAGGAGGTCGACCGCCCCGCGAATTCGGCCACGCACGGCCTCGAAGGGAACCAGCGACAGAACCAATAGCGCGAGGAGGCCGACCTGCGCCAAGGCAAAGGCAAACACCAACAGCGGCAGCAGCACGAAATACTTTATTTTCAGCGCCAACATGTCGAGTGGTACGCGGACGATGCCCGAATTCCTGCCAGCACCAAGATTCTGCGAATACGCCAAATCGTCTTGACTGGACCGCAGCACGCCTGTTGCATACATGCGCAGCGCAACGGGCAATGCCTGCGTGATCCAGACGAACAACTCGGCGAAGCTTGGGTAGAACGTTTCTCCGGTCCACCAAGCCTCGGATAGCAGCACATGCGCCTGGCGCAGTTCGCCGTCCGTCCCGATGACACTCAGCCTTGCCAATGTCGACGAGGGAATTTCCGAGCCCGGCGTCTTGAACAACGTGTCCTCCACATGCGCCACACCGCACGCCCAACCCGGGGGTTCGATGGGCGTCGCGCTCACGGTTCCGTCGGGCGCCCACGGTGGATCATGCTGTGGTTTGAGTTCAGGTATTGCGCCATCGTGGTCTTGCTTGGTCCGCCAAACCCCGGAAAACAGACGATGGTGCAATCCGGCGCGTTCCAGCTCCGACGTATTCGCAACCAGCAGACTCGTCACTGAGCGCAACCAACGCTCCCAGAACAGCTCGAAGGGCTCGCCGAATCGGATAAGCGTTTCGCGGATCCGGTGCTTGCCGATTCCATGAACCAGCAACACGCCAAGTTCAAACAGCGGCAGCGTTTCGACGTCGGTTTTCGCAAAAGTGCGCTCGGCGGGAGGCGGTCCTGCCGAAACGAACTCGCGCCTGAGTTTTTCGTCTAGCGACTCTGGCCGCGGTGGCTCCGGGAGGGTTTGCCACACGCGTAGCAGGAGCATGGGCACGGGATCCGGTGGCGGGGCCTGCACGAACCACTGCCATAGTTCGGAAAGGTTGCGCTGATCCGGAAGGTCGAAGCGCGCCATCCACAGCCATTCGCCGGGGATCAGCTCGATGTCGTAGGGCGCGTCGCGCCTTGGCGGGCCATTAGGAGTTTCTCGGGTCGTCGGTATCGCGTCGAGGTCCACCGGTACAGCGCGGGCCGACCACGAATTCTTCATGCTCGGTAGCGGCGTACCCGGAGGGACGCTGTCGAACGAGACCCAGACATCGTGCCGAGTGGTGGCCGTGCCGACCACCAACAACGTTTGCGGCGAGGCGAAGTCGCCTTTGGCGACCAATTTGAGGATGCGGATGCCGGGCAAGGCGGTGGGATTAGGGTGCGGGTGCAAAGTAGTCGAGGTCCAAATCGACATCGTACCTCGGGCCATGCCTCGGACCGCAAGCGCTAGCGGGGATTCGGGGTCGGCAATTTCCCCAATGAATGGTAAAGATTGCCTATTATTGCAGTCCTGGTGCACACTTTGCACCTATCATGGGAGCCCTTTCCGAAAGCTTGGTGCTGGCCGCGGGCCTGGTCACGCATTTCGACGCGCATCTGGTCGACATCGTCCTCCTGTCCCTACGCGTGAGCTTTACCGCAACGCTCATTGCTGCCGTCATCGGTCTGCCGCTGGGCGCGGCCATCGCCGTCGGCCGCTTCGCGGGTCGCCCGGCGCTCATCGTGATGCTCAACGCGATGATGGGCTTGCCGCCCGTCGTCGTCGGCCTGGTCGTCTACCTGCTTCTGTCCCGCGCGGGACCGCTCGGGACGTTCGGTTTGCTGTTCACGCCGGGCGCGATGATCATCGCGCAGACGATCCTGATCACGCCCATCATCGCGGCGTTGACGCGGCAGATCGTCGCGGATGCCTGGGGGGAGTATCGCGAGCAGTTGACGTCGCTGGGCGCGGGCACCCTGCGTGCCGCAATGACGCTGCTGTGGGACACGCGATTTTCGCTGGCTACCGTGATGTTGGCGGGATTCGGACGCGCGATCGCGGAGGTAGGCGCCGTGATGATCGTGGGCGGCAATATTGCCGGCGTCACGCGGGTGATGACAACCACCATCGCACTCGAGACGAGCAAGGGTGATTTGCCTCTGGCGCTCGCATTGGGTCTGGTGCTGATCGCGATCGTGGTGTTGCTGAATGCCCTTGCCCAGTTGACACGGGAATGGGCGAAAGCTCGCTTTGGCTGATTCGGCGACCGGCCTTCCCATTCGCCTGCACCAGGTGGCCGCCGCACCGGGCGGCGTTCGCGTGTTGACCGGCATCGACATCGAGCTAAAGGCAGGCGGGCGCACCGTGCTGCTGGGGCCCAACGGGGCCGGCAAGAGTACGTTGTTGCGCGTGCTGCACGGACTGATTCCGCCCAGCGCCGGTTCCATCGCGTGGGGTGATGCGCACACGCGGCCGCAAGGGCAGGCCATGGTGTTTCAACGCCCGGTGATGCTGAGGCGATCGGCCGCCGACAATGTCCGCTATGCCTTGGACTTGGCTGGCGTGCGCGGCGCGGAAGTCGATGCGCGCATTGCGGAAGCGCTGGACGAAGTGGGACTGCGTGCGCTCGCCAACCGGCCGGCGCGTGTGCTCTCGGGCGGCGAACAACAAAAGCTTGCGTTCGCACGTGTGTGGGCATTGCGCCCGGAGGTGCTATTCCTGGATGAGCCCACCGCGAGCCTCGACCCCGCCGCCGCCCGTTCGGTGGAACAGATCATTGCCGACATCCACGCGCGAGGTACCACGATTGTCATGACCACCCACAACCTGGTCCAGGCAAAGCGCGTGGCCGACGACATCCTGTTCCTGCACGCGGGGCGTCTGACCGAGCGGACTTCCGCGCAGGAATTCTTCACCCGACCCCGCTCGGCTCAAGCGGCCGAGTTTCTTGAAGGAGAACGACTGTGAATCGCCGTCATTTCTTGGTAGTGCTGTTGTCAGCCGTGTTTGCCCTGCAGCCCGCTCTGGCGCAGGAAAAATTTATCGTCGTTGCTTCAACGACTTCGACCGAACAATCCGGACTCTTTAGTCATCTGCTGCCAATCTTCGAAAAGGAGACCGGCATCAAGGTGCGCGTCGTGGCGCTGGGGACCGGGCAGGCGCTCGACATGGCCCGGCGAGGCGATGCCGACGTCGCATTCGTGCACGACACCGCGGCCGAGGAGAAATTCATCGCCGAAGGCTCGGGTGTTAAGCGCTTCCCGGTGATGTACAACGATTTCGTGCTCATCGGACCCAAGAGCGACCCCGCGGGAATCGCCGGTGGCAAGGACATCCTTACTGCCATGGGGAAGATCGCAGCGACGCAGGCGACGTTCGTATCGCGCGGCGACAAGAGCGGGACGCACGCGGCGGAACTGCGCTACTGGAAGGATGCCGGCGTTGACCTGGAAGCGATAAAAAGCGCGTGGTATCGCGACACCGGATCCGGCATGGGCCCCACGCTCAACACGGCATCGGCCATGAACGGCTATGTGCTCGCTGACCGCGGCACGTGGCTGTCATTCAAGAACCGTGGCGACCTCACGATCCTGGTCGAGGGCGACAAGCGCCTCTTCAACCAGTATGGCGTGATGCTCGTCAATCCAGCGAAGCATCCGCAAGTCAAGAAGGACCTCGGGCAACAATTCATCGACTGGCTGGTGTCGCCGCGCGGACAAGACGCGATCGCGGCCTACAAGATCGGCGGCGAGCAGCTGTTCTTCCCTAATGCCAAGTTGTGATTTCCTTGGGCCCGCGCCGACGCGCAAACCTAGCGTCGCGTATCGGCGCTTTGTCGACTAAGCGTTGAATACCACGCGACCAGAAGCCGTCACATCATAGCCGCCCATGCTCGCAGCCTGCTGCACGAACTGCTGGCCGCGCGCAAAGGCGAGCAGCGCCTGCACCGACGATTCGAAATAGTCCCGTCGCCGCACGATGAGGTCGAGTCGTTCCATGGCAAGAGGGATGAAGGCCAGGCCCTGCGCGCGCGCGGCGGCTTCAATGGCTACGCCAGCATCGGCATGCCCATCGTGAATGGCAGCGGCAAGGTCGGTTTCCGCGACCAGGGGACGCGTCAGCCAGCGCAGTTTGCGTGGGTCGATCTTCGCTTTCGCAAGCAGATGCAGGAACAAGTGTTGGCTGCCCGCCTCCGGCTGGCGCGGAACGAGACGTGCCCGCGTCTTCACGAGATCGGCGAGTTTTTTGATGCGCAGCGGATTGCCCGCGGGCAACAACAGTCCCTGCGCGCGCTTTGCCCATTCGATGACCACGAAGTCCGTCGCGCCCATCCGTTCGCGCGCCAGCGGCACGTTGTATTCGCCTGAGGCCCGATCGAGCCAATGCACCGCAGCTACGGTGGCCCGGCCCTGCGCAAGGCGTTCGATGCCAGCACTGCTGCCACAGGCGAGGATGGCGAGCCCGCACCGGGAGTCTCGTACAGCCCACTCAAGCAAGGGGTCATGGCTTCCGGCAACGATAGGCGGCGCAAAGGTTGGGGCTTCAGGTGGCGCGCCCGACTTGCTCGCGAGCCAAGCGTCAATCTGCGCCTTGGGAAAGAGCAGCTTTCCCGTGGCACGGATGTGGGGCAGCGCGTTTTTCCGCACCAGGTCGTAGACACGGCGTTCCTTGAGGCGAAGGTATGCCGCGACTTCGCGCGTGTCCATCATCGCGGGGACTTGCGCGCCATCTCCGTCGTGGACTTTCGGTGTTCGGGTTCGCGGCACGCTGCGATTCTGCCATGACAGCGCTACTTGCCGGCAAGGATCGACTCGCGCGACAGCAGGCGCGTCACCAGTAGCAGTACACAAACCGTGAGCACGGCGGGCAACGTGAACGAGGCTAGGAGTTGGGTGAGTGACGGGCTTTCGCCGCGCAGGATCTGGCCGAGCAACGAGAACTGGCCGGACACCGGAACCCAGGCGATCCAGTCGGGTTCCTTCTTTTGCTGGACCAGCTGGATGACGGGAATGATGGACACGACAAAGATCACGAGCGAGACACTCGCCTGTGCTTCCTTGAAGGTACGGCTGCGCGCTCCCATGAACAACATGACCGCGGGCAGCAATGCAATCAGCGGGCTCAGCACCACCAGGAACCAGGCCAGCTCGCGCGCGCTGAACAGAAACGGGATGCCGACCGCGGGCAATGGTGCAAAGCGCAGCGTGAGGTAGTACCCGGTCAACGTGATGACCACGATTAGCGCATCGAAGGCCGCAACCGCGAACCATTTTCCGGCGACGAGCTCGGAAGGCCGCGCAGGAGTCATCAGCAGGGGTTCGAGAGAGTGCCGTTCGCGTTCGCCAGCGGTGACATCGAGTGCGACGGCCATGCTGCCCATGACCGCCGCAAAGAGGCCGTAGTAGGCAAGAAAAAACAGCAGGAATGCGCCGCTTTGTTGTGGCGTGGCGAGGTCGGTGCTTTCGATGTCGAGCGGATTGCCGACGGTTGGTGCGATGCCGCGCAGCAACAGGCGCTGCGAGCCCCATTGCCGGCCATAGGCGCGCAGCAGCCCTTCCACTTCGCGGATGGTCGCCTGTGCCCGGTCACGCGATCGGTCATAGATGAGGCGCACCGTGCCGGCCTTTCCTTCCGCGACGTCGCGTTTGAAATTGGAGTCGATGGCCAGCACCACATCCATTTCGCCGGCGCGAATCCTGGCCTCGTAATCGGCTGGCGCGATGGTGAGCGTGGCCTGCTGCCGTTCCAGGAATGCGACCAGTGCCGGCGCATGTTCACGACCGACCGTCGGGATTTTCAGTTCTCGCACTTTGTCTATCTGTCCCGCAATCATGGAGAACATGAGCAGCAGGACCAGTGGACCGGCAACCAACGCGGGCAACACCGTGACCAGCATCGTGCGGCGGTCGCGAAATGTGTCGAGGAGCTCCTTGCGCGCGACGGCAACGATCCTGGCCCGGGGACGGGAGGACAGTCGCGCGGCGATGGGCAAAGAGGATGGGGGCGGCATGGTCAGTGTTTCACGCGGCGAGGCCTTCGCCGGTGCCGAGCAGCGAAACGAACGCGTCCTCGAGCGTGGCAGCCCCTGCTTGCGCGATCAACTGCGCAGCTGTGCCTTCCGCGACCACGCGACCGGCACCGAGGATCACGATCCGGTCGCACAAGGCCGCAACTTCCTGCATTACGTGCGATGAGAACAGCAGGCATTTGCCCTGGTCGCGCAGTTGTCGCAGCTGCTCGCGCAACGCGCGCACGCTCATGATGTCGAGCCCGTTGGTGGGCTCGTCAAGCAGCACGGTGTCTGGATCGTGCACGAGAGCGCGGGCAATCGCGACTTTCATTTTCTCTCCTTGGGAAAAGCCCGACGTCCTGCGGTCAGCCATTGCATCCAGACCGAGCGTGTGCACGAGTGCATCGATGCGCGCTTCGAGAGCGGGGCCGGACATTCCGTGCAACGTGCCGTAATAGCGGATGTTCTCCCGCATGGTGAGGCGCGGATAGAGTCCACGCGCATCCGACAACACACCGATGCTCGCGCGCACAGCGTAACGGTTGCGCACGACATCGAGTCCGCCGATGGAGGCGCTGCCTGCATCGGGCACGATGAGTGTGGCCAACATGCGCAGCAGCGTTGTCTTGCCCGCGCCGTTCGGGCCAAGCAAGCCGGTAATCTCGCCATCCCGCGCCGCAAACGAAACTTCCCGAACGGCGGGGACCTGTATTGCCGCGCGCTGGCCAAACGCCTTGGACACACCATCGATGACGATCATGGCTGGGGCTCCAGGCGGTCCGGCCACAGGGGTGGTGGACGGCTGTTTTCGAAATAGTCCACGCAGCTCGCCGGGAGCTTTGCGAAGCCACCTTCCTCGATGAAGGAGGCAATCAGGCGCGGCCCGCAGGCGTTGGGGGAGACGATATGTCCATAGCCGCGCGCGACGATGTGCCGGGTGTTACCAAGGGATTTCGCCACCAGCGCGCCGCTGGCGGGGGGCGTGACCGGATCCAGCGCACCGGAAAACAGCAGGACGGGCTTGTCGCTGACGACGGGTTCCGAAAAATTCGCAGGCACGGTGCCGCGCGGCCAGACTTTGCACACGGCAATGACGTTATCGGCGATTCCCCGCGTGGCCAAGCCTTCGAGTCTTCTCGCGGCCAAATCGGGTGTGATACGCGGCACGTCTTCCGCGCAGGTAACGGAATAGTGGAGTGCGGCATTCAACTGTTCCGCAAATTTGGCGTGGGTGGTCTGCGTGGCGGCAAGCAGCGGGCCGTAGTCGCCGTTGGCGGCCAACGCCAGCATTTCCGGCAACAAGCTTGAAGACTCCGGGGCATAAATCAAAGGCAGCAGGAGTCCAAGCACGCCCTCCATCGAGAGATGCAGATTAGACATCTTGCCTGTCCTGGGATCTACCGCCTCGATGTCGCGCCCGGTCGGTCCCAACGACGTTGCGATGGTCGCAAGCGTGGCGGCGGGGTCCGGGTGGGCCTTCGAGCATGAGATGGACTCCCTGCACGCGCGAAAAACCGCATCGAGCGTGGCCTGCCGCGAACGCCAGACATCGAGCGCTGCGATCATCTCGGGCGGAACGACGCCGTCGAGGGTGAGCGAGCGGATGCGGTCGGGATGACGCCGCAGATATTCCTGAGCGACGCGCGTGCCGTAGCTGCCGCCCCAAAGGTTCCAGCGCGAATAGCCCAATGCGCTGCGCATTGCCTCGATGTCGTCAATCCACGCGGAGGTCGTGTACTGAGCGGCGTCCACGCCCTGTACGCGAAGCTGTTCCGCGCATTGCGCTGCTCGCGGAACCGGATCCGTTTCCAGAACGTCGTCGTTGCGGGGCTGGAACGCGATGCAATCAAGCGGCGAGGAGCGGCCGGTGCCGCGTTGATCGATGAGCACGATATCGCGCGTGCGCCGCACCTCGTTCAATCGGGATACGAAAGGCGCAAGCGTCGATGCAGCCTGCCCGGGACCGCCGGCAAGGATCAGCAGGGGATCGTCCTTGGGCGAAAGCGTGTTCGCCGGCAGCACCGCAGCGAAGATCCGGATCTTGCGCCCCTCGGGTTTGCTGCGGTCCTCAGGCACGGTCAACTCACCGCATTGGGCGAGGCTCGACAGGTTGGGCAGGCGGCACTCGCCTAACTTTAGGGAGCGTGTGCGAATCGCGCCGTCGCCGCAGCCCGCCAGCGCAAGGACCGCCGCCAGGACCGCCAGATGGACGGCGCAACGGAACGGGTTCGACTCGAGACGACGCATGGCGATGGATGGTAGCAAACGCCGCGGAGGCCGAATTCCGCCGCGTATACTTTCCCTTTGCTTGGCGACACCCGACCATGAGCACGCGCGACCTCGAACCCGGCATCGTCACCGACCTGACCGACCGCCTGTCGTATGGCGGTTACCTGCGCCTGGACCATCTGCTCGCCGCGCAAGAGCCACTTTCCGGCCGCGTCGGTCAGCCTCCGCGACATGACGAGATGCTGTTCATCATCCAGCATCAGGTCTCCGAATTGTGGATGAAGCTCATGATTCACGAGCTCAAGGCCGCCATAGGCTTCGTTCGCGCCGACACGCTGGATGCGACCTTCAAGATCCTGGCGCGGGTGAAGCTCATCCAGAAGCAATTGTTCGAGCAATGGGCGGTGCTGGAGACGCTCACGCCTTCCGAGTACGAAGCATTCCGACCGAGCCTCGCCAGCTCCAGTGGCTTCCAGTCCGCACAGTACCGCGCGATCGAATTCCTGCTCGGCAACAAGAACGCCCGGATGCTCGACGTGTTCCGGCACGATGCCGCGGTCCATGCGGAGCTCGACACGATGCTGCGTTCGCCATCGCTGTACGACGAGTTCCTGCGCCACTTGGCGCGCCGTGGCCTGCCTGTACCGGCGGACTGCGTTGAGCGCGACTTCACGCAGCCGTACATCCGACATCCCGACCTGGTCCCGGTGTTCAAGTCGATCTACGAGGACCCGAAGCGCTGGTGGGACGCCTACGACATGTGCGAGAAACTGGTGGACATCGAAGAGGGTTTTCAGCTCTGGCGCTTCCGGCACATGAAGACCGTCGAACGCATCATCGGACACAAATCCGGGACTGGCGGTTCCTCCGGTGTGAGCTTCCTCAAGCGCGCCCTCGACCAGACCTTCTTTCCCGAATTGATTGACGTCCGGTCGGTCATCAGCGCGCCCGAAGGTTCATGAACGCGCCCGAACGACGGCCCAGCGACGCTGTCGACGTGGCGGTAGTGGCGCTGGGGCCGGGCCCACTCACCGAAGTATCATTGCAAACGCACATCGCGCCGCTGTTCTCGCGCGTGCGTGCCGCGTTTCGAGATACCGTCTATCTCGCCAATCATTCGCTCGGACGCCCGCTGAATGCCGGCGATGACGATGTGCGCGAGGGCATGGCCGCGTGGTATGGCCGACTGGACGACGCGTGGACCCCGTGGAGCGCGGAGATGCAGGCGTTTCGCACGCGACTGGGGCAACTTCTCAATGCGCCGCGCCAGGATTGCGTCGTGCCCCGGACCAGCGCCGGGCAAGGACTGCGGGCGATACTCAATACCTTTGACGCGACCGCGCGAGTGGTTGCCACGCGGGGCGAATTCGATTCCCTGGATGTGATATTGCGCGAATATGCGCGGCGCGGGCGCGTCGAGCTGACGCTGGTCGAGCCCCGCGACGATGACCGGTTCGATACCGCGGACATCCTCGGTGCGATCGGCAGTGCTGTCGACCTGGTTGTCGTTTCGCAGGTGATGTTCACGACCGGCCAACGCCTGAGCGACCTACCCGATATCGTGACCGCGACGCACCGTGCCGGTGGACGCCTGCTGCTCGACGTCTATCATGCGCTCGCCGTGTTTCCGGTCGACGTCACCGCACTCGATGTCGACTTTGCGGTGGGCGGCAGCTACAAGTACTTGCGTGGCGGCCCCGGCGCGTGTTTCCTGTATCTCCACCCGCGACATCTCGATGGGTCGCTGCGCACGCTCGACACCGGATGGTTCGCCAAGCGGGATCCCTTCAGTTATGCCCGGCCCGACCCACCTCTGTTGGGGAATGGGGGTGACGCGTTTCTTGAATCGACGCCGCCCGTCCTCCCGTTCTATCAAGCGCGCGCGGGCCAGCGCCTGGCGTTGGCCCTGGGCGTCGAGCGACTGCGTGTGCATTCACTCGATCTGCAGTTGCGCCTGACGCAAATGCTGTGTGAGCGGGGCTTTTCGGCACAGGGGGGCACTCAAAGTCGCGGCGCGTTCGTCGTGGTCTGCGACGACCGCGCCGAAGCCTGGGCGGATCAGTTGCGTGGTGCACGCGTGATTGCCGATGCGCGGGGGCGCTACCTGCGCCTTTGCCCGGATCTGCTCACTACGCAGGTCGAACTGATCGCCGCTGCAGACGCGCTATCCGTGATTCGGTCGCAGCATGCCTAGTGGGCGTGTCCACGCATTTCTTCTTCAACCGCGGAGCGAATGCGTACTTCGGCCTGCATCGGAATTTCCTGACGCGTGCCGTTGGCGGATTGAATCGTCAGAATCAGGTTGATGCGATCGCCCAGACGCACCGGGCGATTGAGCTTGATCAGCGCAAAGTGGGCCTTGCCCGGCGCCAATACCACCATGACCCGGGCAGGCAGCACCAGGTTATCGAGCGCGCGCGGGATCTTGTCCGGGCCACGAAACAGGACTTTGCTGGCGTCGTTGGATTGAATGGCCACCACCGTGGCGGCGTCGCTGCTGGTCAGGTTCATGTACAGCTCGGCCGATTGTCCCGGTTGGGCGGGACGCAGCCAAGGCTGATTGATAATAACCACCGCGCGTGCCGGCAAGGACGACAGAGCCAAGGCCAGTCCGCAGGCTGCGACCCACCAACGCATTCGGCCGGCCTCATGATTCATTCTCCACCCCCGTACTGGTCCCAACAGCATGTGAAGGGCCCATGATATTCCGAGAGCCATGGGCTAACCGATCAGCGATTGCGCGTCGGTGCGATTGGCGCGCTGCAACGCGTGCACCCACTTCACCATCGGAATATCGTACCGCGCCTGAAGCATAACGGCGCGTTCTCTCAGTTGTGCGGGGCTTGCCGGGGTGGGCGGGTCCGCGAACGCGCTGATCAGGACGTTCTTGGAGTCCGATGAAGGCAGCAGGACGACGCCGCGTCCAAAGGCCTCGCCAAGATGCCGCTTGGTCTGACCATGCCCGCGCACGCGACCGAATACATTGGCGACCAGCACACCCTGCGGCGCGAGCCGGTTCCGGCATGCTCGGTAAAATTCCAGTGACTCAAGCTTGCCTGGGCGCGCGCGATGGTCGTAGCCGTCGACCAGGATGGTGTCGAATGGCGGGCCGGGCTGATGCATGTATGAGTAACCGTCACCTACCTGGACATCGAGCCGGTCGTCGTCGGGAGGCAATTTGAAGAACTGGTGCGCGACCTGAATCACATCGCGATTGATCTCGACCACCGTGAGATGTGCATCCGGCATGTGATGGCGGAACCAGCGTACCAGCGATGCTGACCCCAGGCCGACCAACAGGACATTGCGTGGCTCCGGGCGAAACAGGAGGAACGACAACATCGCCTGCGTGTAGACGAGCACCAGCCGGGAGGGCTTGGACAGCCGCATCGCGCCCTGGACCCAGTCCGTCCCGAAATGCAGGTACCGGATACCCGCCTCTTCCCGGATGTCGATGCTGTGACCGATCGTCAGGCTCCCGCGCTCTTGATGATGAAGCGGACGAGCAAAAGTAGCGATACGACCATGAGCAGTCCGCCCAGCAACCCGGCAACGATAAGATGCGCAGGCTTGATGCTTGACGAATCTTGCAGCAGGTCGCGTCCTTTCCTCACGCCGAAGAAACTCCAGAATACGGCGAGGACTATACGCAGGAACCCGGGCGCTTTTCGCCCGGGTTCCTGCGGGTAGGGAGACTCGGGAGTCGGTTCAGGCATGGTTGCGGAGTGTGGCTTGGCGGATTGCCGCGCGTAACTTGGCGGATCGAAATGCGAAAGGCTTCCCAGAGCTTAACAGCAGCGCACTTTGCCCCGCATATCCATTGAAACGGGAGGGATTTGCCCCACTTAGGAGAGAATGACGAGCTGAAGGGATTAACCATGCGTTTCGACAAACTGACCACCAAGTTCCAGCAGGCGTTGAACGACGCCCAAAGCCTGGCGCTGGGCAACGACAGCGGCTTCATCGAGCCACAGCATCTGCTCGCCGCCCTCATGGCGCAGGAGGACGGAGGCACGACATCCTTGCTCGCCCGCGCCGGGGTGCAGGTGCCCAAACTGCAGGCCGCGCTTAAGGCCTCCATCGAACGCCTCCCCAAAGTTGAGGGGCAAGGGGGCGAGATCACGATTTCCCGCGACCTCAACAACCTGCTCAACCTGACGGACAAGGAAGCCACCAAGCGGGGCGACCAGTTCATCGCCAGCGAGTTGTTCCTGCTGGCGCTGACCGGGCGCGATGGAAAGGACGGGGGAGATACCGGCCGCATCGCCAAGGAAGCGGGATTGAATCGCAAGGCGCTCGAAGCCGCGATCGACGCGGTGCGCGGCGGCGGTGGCGTGAACTCACAGGAAGCGGAGGGCCAACGCGAGGCGCTCACCAAGTACACCATCGACCTTACGACGCGAGCGAGGGAAGGCAAGCTCGACCCCGTGATCGGCCGCGACGACGAAATCCGCCGCACTATCCAGATCCTGCAGCGACGCACCAAGAACAATCCGGTATTGATCGGCGAACCAGGCGTGGGCAAGACGGCCATAGTCGAGGGCCTTGCGCAGCGCATCGTCAACGGCGAGGTGCCCGAAACCCTCAAGAGCAAGCGCGTGTTGTCACTCGACATGGCGGCGCTGCTTGCCGGCACCAAGTATCGCGGCGAGTTCGAAGAACGCCTGAAGGCGGTGCTCAAGGACATTGCCGCCGACGAAGGCCAGACGATCGTCTTCATCGACGAATTGCACACGATGGTCGGCGCCGGAAAGGCCGAGGGCGCGATGGACGCCGGCAACATGTTGAAGCCGGCACTCGCGCGCGGCGAGTTGCATTGCGTCGGCGCAACCACGCTCGACGAGTATCGCAAGTACGTCGAGAAGGACGCCGCCCTCGAACGCCGTTTCCAGAAGGTCATGGTCGATGAGCCTTCCGTGGAGAGCACCATCGCCATCCTGCGCGGACTGCAGGAGCGCTACGAGATCCATCACGGCGTGGACATCACCGATCCGGCGATCGTCGCGGCGGCGGAACTGTCGCACCGCTACATCACCGACCGATTCCTGCCCGACAAGGCGATCGACCTGATCGACGAAGCCGCAGCGCGCATTCGCATGGAGATCGACTCCAAGCCCGAGGCGATGGACAAGCTCGACCGCCGATTGATCCAGTTGAAGATCGAACGCGAGGCGGTCAAGAAGGAGAAGGACGACGCATCAAAAAAGCGCCTGTTGAACATCGACGACGAGATCAGGAAGCTGGAACGCGAATACGCCGACTTCGACGAGGTGTGGCAGGCTGAGAAGGCGCAGGTCGCCGGCTCGCAACACATCAAGGAGGAGATCGACAAGATCAAACTCCAGATGGAAGAAGCCAAGCGCCGCGGTGACTGGCAGATGATGTCCGAGCTCCAGTACGGGAAGCTGCCGCAGCTGGAAGCGCAGCTCAAGAAGGCGGATACCGCGCTCGCCAGCGAAGTGGCGAAGGCGCCTAAACTTTTGCGCACGCAGGTCGGCGCGGAAGAAATCGCAGAGGTCGTGTCTCGTGCCACCGGTATTCCGGTGTCCAAGATGATGTCCGGCGAGCGCGACAAGCTGCTGGCGATGGAGGACAAGATTCACACCCGTGTCGTCGGGCAGGACGAGGCGGTGCGCCTGGTGTCGGACGCGATACGCCGTTCGCGCTCAGGATTGTCCGATCCGACTCGCCCGTACGGGTCGTTCCTCTTCCTCGGTCCGACGGGCGTGGGCAAGACGGAGCTGACCAAGGCGCTGGCGGAGTTTCTGTTCGATTCCGATCACGCGCTGATCCGCATCGACATGTCGGAGTTCATGGAGAAGCACTCCGTCGCGCGGATGATCGGTGCGCCGCCTGGCTATGTCGGTTACGAGGAAGGCGGTTACCTGACTGAGGCTGTGCGCCGCAAGCCATACTCGGTGATCCTGTTGGACGAGATCGAGAAGGCGCATCCGGACGTGTTCAACGTGCTTTTGCAGGTGCTGGACGACGGCCGCCTCACGGACGGGCAGGGCCGCACGGTGGATTTCAAGAATACGGTGATCGTGATGACGTCCAACCTGGGCTCGCAGCGTATCCAGCAGATGACCGATGCGGGCGACGACCCGGCGATGATCAAGATGGCCGTTCTGGCGGAAGTGAAGACCGGATTCCGGCCGGAGTTCGTAAACCGGATCGATGAGATTGTCGTGTTCTCGCCGCTGAACGAGGCGCAAATCGCCGACATTGCCAAGATCCAGCTTAAAGCACTGGAAGGTCGCCTGGCCAAGATGGAGATCAAGCTGGTGGCCACGGATGCCGCGCTGAAGGCGGTAGCGCAGGCGGGATTCGATCCGGTCTACGGCGCGCGACCCCTCAAGCGCGCCATCCAGCAGCAGATCGAAAATCCGCTGGCCAAGGAAATCCTGTCCGGAAATTACGGGCCGGGGGACACGGTGCATGTGCGGGAGAAGGGCGGACAGATCACGTTCGCGAAGTCGTAATGCCGATGTAATTGTCCGCGCGCACGATGCATGGGCGGGAATAGCAGGAGCCGGTGGGCTGTTTACCTCGACGAACGCCAACCCGAGGAGTCGCAATGGCTATACTGCGTGCAACGCTTTTCGCCCTGGCTGCGACATTGAGCCTACCTGCCGGCGCCACGTTTCATACGTTCGAAGTGGAGGAGCTTTACTCCAACGCCGACGGCTCGGTCCAGTACGTCGTGTTGAAGGAAGCGTCCGGCGCCAGCGGCCAGAACCAGTTCTCCGGGCGTGCGCTGCTATCGAGCCAGGGTGCGACGACGAATACCCTGGTGTTTCCGTCCAACTTGCCGAACAGCAACACGGCTAACCGCCATGTGCTCATCGCCACACCGGGGTTTGCCGCGCTCGGAATCGTCACGCCCGACTACACCATTCCCGCAGGATTCCTATTTACCAACGGCGGCACCGTGAATTTTGCCGGAGTCGACTCGATAAGCTTCGCTTCGCTGCCGACGGATGGAACTTCGGCGCTCCATCGGGGAGGTTCGATACGGGCGAACGAGCCGACCAATTTTGCGGGAGTATCCGGCTCGGTGGCACCTGCTGCGCCACTGACGGTCACGGTGGTGGAGTATTACAACACGCCGCTCGACCACTACTTCATGACGGCGTCGATAGACGACATCAATGCCCTGGACGCAGGCGCCTTTCCCGGTTGGGCGCGCACCCAGCAGACGTTCAGGGCCTATGTGGCGCTGACCCCTGGGCTGAATCCCGTTTGCCGTTTCTTTATCCCGCCCGATCACGGTAGTTCACACTTTTTTTCGGGCCAGCCAGCCGACTGCGCGGCGCTGTTGACATGGGCTGCGGACCCGGTCGCCTTCCCCAGCTTCAGCGGCTATGTCCAGGAGCACGCAGCAGCATTCTTCGTGACGCCTCCGGATGCGACGGGCACCTGTCCGCCGGGCACCGTGGCAGTGTTCCGGTTGTGGAACCAGCGGTTCGACTCCAACCACCGGTACACGACAAGTCCGGCCATCGTGGACCAGATGAAGGCGCGCAACTTCGTGGTGGAAGGCGCGCAGCCCAACCTCGCTGCGATGTGCGCGCCGCCATAGTCGATCGCATTCCAATTGCCGGTCGCGCGCCGTACGTTTGGGATTCGATCAGCACGAGTGCAACGTCGCGGTCCGTTGCAAGGTCCAGGTAGCGCGTGTCATATCGAAACTCGTCCGCGGACAATCCAAGCGCGCGCTGGAAACCGTCAGCCTCGGGATTGAATTTCAGACCGAGTTCAGACGTAAGGCACCGGGTTGCGGGACGGCGTTGTAAAGAACGCGACGACGGCGTTTCGCGTCCAACCCCAGACGATGTGGCCGCGTGTTGCCCGGTTCCGTTGCCGGATCAGGTTCTGGATACGTCGCCCGACCACGCAAAAGCTGGCGTCGCTTTGCGCTTCGACGATGGTCAGCCCGTTGCGCTCGACGGTCCATGTGTCGCCGCTGCGCAGCACGATGTCCTGTGGGTCGTCTTCTTGCGTGATCCAGAGTATGCCGCGCGCTACGCGCAACGTCGTGCCGCGCACGTCCGGCAATGTGACCGTTTCACGCGGCTCCATTGCGATGATCGTTCCGTGTTCGAAGCAGGCCAAGGTCATCCTCCACTCAAGTTGCGTGCTACGCATGAATCCAAAGTATGCGTACAATGGAAGCGGTTGCGTCGGCAAGATATCCGCCTTCACGGGCCCGGGTCGCTGATTTGATCCTGGCCTGGAACGAATTCTCGTGCTGTTGCGGGTTGGATACAAACGCCCAATGGGAATGATTCGCATGAATTGCGGGAATGCATTACACCCCAAGGCTGCAGGAGTGCATAAGACTTCAAGGCTGCAGGAGTGCATAAGACTTTAAGGCGGCTACCCTCGCTGGATTTCCTGCGTGGCTTCGAAGCTGCGGGCAGGCGGCTATCGTTCACGCTTGCGGCGCAGGAGTTGTTCCTCACCCAGTCGGCGCTGTCGCGCCAGGTGAAGGCGCTCGAGGATGCGCTGGGCGTCGCGCTGTTCGAGCGGCGCCATCGCGCGCTCGCCATGACTGCGGCGGGTGCCGCGTTTCATCGCACGGTGACCCAGCAATTGCGCGAGATTGCGTCGGCTGCCGAAACCGCGCGCAGCCACACGCGCGATCCCGGACTCACCGTTTCGACGACGGTCTCGTTCGCCGCTCTGTGGCTGATTCCGCGCCTCGCGTCGTTCCGCGCTGCGCATCCCGAGGTCGAGGTCTACGTCTCCGCGGACGACCGCACGGTCGACCTTGCGCGCGGCGATGTTGACGTCGCGGTTCGCTACCTCGCGGATGCCGGCGCACCGCCGGGCGCCGCCCGGCTGTTTGGCGAACGTCTGCTGCCGGTGGCCAGTCCTGACCTTGCGCAACGCACGGGCGCACCGTTGAAGCAGCCGGCCGACCTGGCGCGGCATGTATTGATCCACCTGGACGATCCTTCCGGCATCATGCCGTGGCTCAACTGGCCGGCGTGGCTGTCCTCCAATGGCCAGCCGGGACTGAGGCCCGCGGGTTCGTTGCGCTTCTCGCTCTATGACCAGGTAATCCAGGCGACGCTGGGCGGGCAAGGGGTTGCGCTCGGACGCATTCCGCTCATTTCCGAGCTGTTGCGCGAGGGGCGCCTCGTCTCGCCATTTCCCAAGCGCTACGATTCGCCGCGGGGCTACTTCGTAATCAACGCGCCGCATGCGTCGAACGCCAATGAGGAGCGGCCGGACGTCGCCGCCTTCGTCGCGTGGCTGCTGCGCGAAGCGCTCGCCCAGAGCAACGCGGACGAAGCGCCGCCGCTTGAGGCACGAAAATCCTCACCCAAGGCGCGAGTGGCGAACCAGAGCAAACGTCAATGAACACATCGTCGAATCCACACTACGGCCTGGCACCGTCGCCATTCATCGCGGGCTATGCCCAACTCGTTCCGGCGGGTGCGCGCGTTCTCGATGTGGCCTGCGGGTATGGCCGCCATGCGCGGATGTTCGCGGCGCGTGGTGCGCGCGTCGTGGCGCTCGACCGCGACGCCAGTGCGCTGGCGACGCTCTCGGGATTGACCGGTATCGAAACCCGGTGCGCCGACCTTGAAGCGGGAAAATGGCCGATGGCCAACGAGCGCTTCGACGCCATCGTGGTCAGCCACTATCTGCATCGACCGTTGTTCCCGCACTTGCGCGACGCCCTCGCGGACGACGGGGCCTTGTTGTATGAGACGTTTGCGGTGGGAAATGAAGCCTATGGGCGCCCATCCAATCCTGACTTCCTGTTGCGACCAGGTGAACTTCTGGCTCTGGCTGCCGTCGGTCCGCAACCTTTGACGGTGGTGGCATTCGAGCAGGGTTTGGAAGAGACTGGGCAGCGCCCGGCGGTCCTACAGCGACTGGCTGCCGTAGGCGGAGCGCGAAACTGGCCGCCTGCGCTCGGGGTCGGCAAGACTTCATAGGGAACGTACGCCCGCCTCGCCAGTCCAAATGGGCGAACGCGGCGAAGGCGTGCGCGACGCCATTGGGGTAAAATGCGTCATTTTTCTGGCCCGAATCAATGCTGACCGGAAGTCTCGTCGCCATTGCGACGCCAATGCAGGAGGGTGGTGCACTCGACCTTCCGGCCTTGCGCAAGCTCATCGATTTTCACATCGCGAACGGCACGTCCGGCATCGTAATCGTCGGCACGACCGGCGAGTCGCCGACAGTCACGGCGGAAGAACACTGCCTGCTCATCAAGACCGCGGTTGAACATGCGGCGCGGCGCATTCCCGTGATGGCCGGCACCGGCGCCAACTCCACGGCGGAAGCCATTTTCTTTGCCGAATACGCAGCCAAGGTTGGCGCCGACTGCCACTTGTCGGTGGTGCCCTACTACAATAAGCCATCGCAGGAAGGCATGTACCGGCACTTTCGCGCCATCGCCGAAAAGACTTTGTTGCCGATGGTGCTCTACAACGTCCCGGGCCGTACCGTCGCGGATCTGTCCACTGAGACCACACTGCGACTTGCGGAAATTCCCGGCATCGTCGGGATCAAGGACGCCACTGCGGATGTCGGGCGCGGCAGCGAACTCATCAAGGCGCTTGCCTTGGCGGGCCACCGGGATTTCGCGGTCTACAGCGGTGAGGACATCACCGGACTTGCGCTGATGTTGATGGGGGGCCATGGCGTCATCTCCGTCACCGCCAATGTAGCGCCCAAGCTGATGGCGCAGATGTGCGCGGCCGCGCTCGCGGGCGACGTGATTGGCGCGCGCGAGTGCAACAACCGGCTACTTGGCCTGCACCGCCGGCTCTTCATAGAAGCAAATCCCGCACCCGCCAAATGGGCGCTCGCGCAGATGGGATTCATCCAGAATGTACTTCGGCTGCCGCTCGTGCAGCTGTCTCCACAATTTCACGAGACCGTCCGCGCTGCGCTTCGCGAAGCCGGATGTCTCGCCTGACGCAAGAGGCCCCATGATGCATTTCAAGTTACGCATTCCGCTGCCCGTTCGCTCCCTGGTTTCGACGGCCGCGCTGGCCGTGCTTCTTGCTGGTTGCGCTTCCAACAATCTTTCACTGACCAAGCGTATTGATTACAAGTCAGCATCGAGCACGGCGGCGCTCGAGTTGCCGCCGGACCTGACGACGCCGAGGTATGACGATCGCTACCAGGTCAATTCGGCGTCCGGCCTTGCGGCAGCCAATTCCAACAAGAGTGGACGTGGTGATCTGTTGCCGAGCACACCGGATGCCAAGATCGTCCGGGCCGGTAGTGAACGCTGGCTGGTGGTCAAGGCGACGCCGGAACAGGCCTGGAATACGGTCCGTTCGTTCTGGCAGGAAAACGGCTTCGCGATTGCCGTCGACCAGCCGACCACGGGCGTGATGGAGACCGACTGGGCAGAGAATCGTGCCGCGGCCCCGCAGGACTTCCTGCAGCGCACGCTGGGCAGCATCGGCGACGTATTCGGCGGCACCTACAAGCGCGACAAATTCCGTACGCGAATCGAGCGCGGCGTGGAGCCGGGCACGGTGGAAATCTTCATTTCGGCCCGGGCGATGGAGCAGGTTCCCACTACCACCATCGATCACGCGGGCGCGGCGTTCGTCTGGGCCGTCGTGCCGCCCAGTCCCGAGACTGAAGCGGAAATGCTCACCCGTCTCATGATGAAGTTCGGCGCGCCCGAACCTGCGGCACGCATGGCAGTAGCCCAGGCGGCCAGCGCGCCGGAGAAGGCGCGCGTCGAGAAAAACACCGACGGCTCCTACAAGCTGATGGTCGATGACCAGTTCGATCGCGCATGGCGCAGGGTGGGCCTGGCCCTCGACCGCATAGGTTTCACGGTAGTCGATCGCGACCGTTCGCGTGGCGTCTATTTCGTCCGCTTCGGCGACCCGGACAACGCGAGCAAGAGTTCCTCGGAAAGCATCTGGACCAAGCTGCAGTTCTGGAAGACCGACGAGAAGGGCAAGCCGGAGCAATATCAGATCCTGGTCGCCGAGGCGTCGCCGATCAGCGTCGTCAGCGTGCAGGATCCGGGTGGCGTGCCGGAGAAATCCGCGACGAGCGAGAAGATCCTCACGATGCTCAAAGACCAGCTCAAATAGTGCGTTTCGCATCAATTGGAAGCGGCAGCGAGGGCAATGGCCTCGTGGTCGAAGCGGGCGCCACCCGCGTGATGATCGACTGTGGCTTTGGCGTGCGTGATACGGCGGCGCGGCTGTCGCGCATCGGCGTCGCGCCCGATTCCCTCGATGCGATCCTGGTCACCCACGAACATTCCGATCACGTCGGCGGCGTCCCGGCCTTCGCCTCCCGCCATGGCATACCCGTGTGGCTCACGTTTGGCACCCTGACCACCGTCGGCGAGCGCTTCGCCAATGTTGCGCAGGTGTATGGCTTCGACAGTCATGACCGATTCGCCGTCGGGGACCTCGAGATACTGCCGTTTCCTGTTCCCCACGATGCGCGCGAGCCCGTGCAATTCGTGGTTACGGACGGCGAGTGGAAGTTGGGCGTGCTCACCGACCTGGGCATGTCCACGCCGTATGTCGAGGCGAGCCTCACCCGATGCGATGCGCTGGTGCTGGAGTGCAATCACGACCTCGACCTGTTGGAGGCAAGCGACTATCCGCGAGCGCTGAAGGACCGGATTAGCGGCAGGCTCGGCCACTTGCACAATGAAGGCGCGGCGGCGTTGCTCTCGGCACTCGATAACAGTCGCCTGCAACACATCGTGGCAGCGCACTTGTCCAAGCAGAACAACACGCCTGACCGGGCAGGTGCCGCGCTCGCGCAGGCACTGGGATGCTCCGTCGACTGGATCGGCATCGCCAGCCAGGCGTATGGCTTTGCCTGGCGCGAGATAGCCTGACGAAAAGGCTGCGCAGGCTGCCTGCGTTTACAAGAAGCAAGCACGGGAGTGACGATGGAAAAGCGGGACGAGCTCTACAAGGGCAAGGCAAAGACGGTGTACGCCACCGACAATCCGCGCCGACTCATCATGCATTACCGGGATGATGTGTCGGCATTTGACGGCGCCAAGCTCGCTAAGCTCGACTTGAAGGGCGAGACGAACAACAAGATAAACGCTTACGTGATGGGCAAGCTCGCGGCGGCGGGTGTGCCGACGCATTTCCTGCACGTGCTGAACGAGCGCGAGTCGCTGGTTAAGGCGATGAAGATGATCCCGGTCGAGTGCGTCGTGCGCAATGTCTGCGCGGGATCGATGGCCAAGCGCTACGGGCTCCCCGAGGGACAGCGGCTGGCCGAGCCGATCTTCGAATTCTTCCTGAAGAGCGACGCGCTGCACGACCCGCTCTGCAACGATGACCACATCCGCGTGCTCGGGTGGGCGAGTGCGGCGGAAATCGCGGAAATGAAGGCGCTGACGCACAGGGTCAATGCGGTGCTGCAGCCGATGTTTGCCGAGGCCGGTATCGACTTGGTGGACTACAAGCTCGAGTTCGGACACCTGGTGGAGGATCCGCAGGGGCCGCTCGTGCTGGGCGACGAATTCACGCCGGACGGCTGCAGGTTGTGGGACGTGAAGAGTGGCGAAAAGCTCGATAAGGACCGCTTCCGTCGCGACCTGGGACAGGTGATCGATCGCTACCGTGAGGTTGCAACGCGAATCGGGGCGCCTCTCTGACGCTGTGCACAGCGCATTTTCAAGGCGACAAAAAGCCGACCCGCGGGTCGGCTTTTCATTGCGGCGAGAAGCGGGGTGCTTACTTCTTTTGTTCCTTGGTCGCGTCCTGGACCATGTTGGACTTCGCGGCGTCCGTCGCCGCCTTGGCGGCGTCGGTAGTTACCGGTGTGCTGGCGGAATCAGCGGGCTTCATCGCGTCCGTAGAAGGCTTCATGGCGTCGACAGCAGGCTTCATGGCATCGCCAGCCGGTGCCGGGGCGGGCGCCGGCGCGGGTGCGGGAGCAGCGACGGGCGCGGGTGCGGGCGCGGGAGCCGGCTTCTTATCTTCGCTACAGGCGGTCAGAGCGATTGCGACCATGGCAGCCAGAAGTATGGATTTGTTCATTTGATAGGTCCTTGAGACGTGTGATGTTAGGGGAGGTGGTTTGCGTCGATTCGCGTACAGGCTCGGTACACCGGGACCCCAAAGTTTCAGGAGTCCCGTCGCGCTCCGAGTCCAACCCGATTCGAAATCCATTGCTGGTCTACAGCATTGCTGCATCGATCGGTTTTCGGCAGTGCAACATCCGAGGCGACGTAGTCTACCACAAAGATCATTAAATTCAAAGAGGTGGCATGCGATGGAGGCCTGGATGCAGTGCGATTCGCGAAGGCCACGCTCACAGCCCCAATACGGTGCCCGCCAGGCCCGGCTCGCCGGTGGCCCAAATTTCCTCGAAGCGCGTGACCAGCGGCATCGCTTGCTGGGGACTGTCCATAACCAGAGAGGCGCGCGGCTGGTCGATATGGAACCGATGCAGGAAGTGCCTGGCATCCACGATCACGAGCGGGTCCATCGCCACCCGCGCTTCGATGCCGGTTTGATACACCGTGATGGCAGAGGAATAAAGGCGCAGCAAATCGACGAGGCGCGGACAGGAACTTTGCATCCACCGGGTATCGTGGAGGATGAGTTCGAAGCGCGCAGCAGGCGCCCGCCGCAGGAATGCAGCCAGGTTGGCGGCCCGCGCGGCGGTGCCCCACCCCGTTTGCGACAAGTCGATATCGAACACCTGCAACTTGTTTCGCGCCATCCCGATCAACTGGTCGATGGCCGATGTCTGCGCCGCGACGGTGTCCAGGCGGGACTCGCTGGCAACGGGCAGGGCGGCTTCAGGAGACGTGGAGGAATCCATGGCTATATCCGTCGTAGAGGAACGCAAGTTCGGTAGCGGCCAGCGACGCGGCTTGTGCTGCGCTGAGTGCGCGCCCATTGGCCAATGCCGCGAGTAGTCCTCGCTCGCCTGGCGGCCACGGCGCCGTTTCTCCATTCACATAGATCGTATCGTCATCGTAGAGCCATTGCGTGCGGCGGTCGAGTGCCACGCCACGCCGGGCCACCGCTTTGGCAAACGCTGCGGGCGAGATCCGCGGGCGCGGGCGATCAAAGACGACATCTTGCTTGGGCTCGGACAGATAGGTGCCCAGGAAGCGCGCGGTTGCACGCGCGTCCCATTGGATTTTCCGCAGCGCGCTGTCCACGCGCTTCTGCATCGCCTTGCCGATGCGCGCCGGCTCGTCGGAGGACTTGAGGCCCGGATCAGCGTAGCGACCTGTGAGCGCCAAATGGTCGCGCAGGTGATCGAGAAACCCTTGCCCGAATTCATCGAAGGACGCCGCGCGAAAACCAATCGAGTAGGTTGTGCAAGGACCGACCGCCACGCCGTCATGCGCACAGGAAGGCGGCAGGTACAGCATGTCGCCTGGCGTCAGCACCGCGTCGAATTGGGGTGCGAAGTTACGCAGGATCTTCACCGGAAGCCCAGCCTTGAGCGCGAGGTCGTCCTGGCGGCCATATTGCCAGCGGCGATGGCCCTGACCCTGCAGCAGGAATACGTCGTAGGAATCGAAATGCGGACCGACGCCGCCCCCGGGTGCGGCGTAGCTCACCATGAGGTCATCGAGGCGCGCATAGGGAGCGAAAGCAAAGCGGCGCAGTAGCGCGTCCGCCGCGTCGGAATGGAGATTGACGCCCTGTACCAGCAGGGTCCATCGCGTCGCCGGCAGCGTCTTGAAATGCGCCTTGCGAAAGGGTCCGTGGTCGAGGGTCCAGCGACTGCCATTGCGCACGATGAGGCGCGACTCGACGTCGTCGCGCCCGGCCAGGGCGAATAACTCTTCGCGGGTGAAAAGTCCGGCGAAACCGGGCACTGCGCCCCGGACCAGCAGGGGCTCCTTTTGCCAGAACCGGCGCAGGAACGCGGAGGGCGGGTGACCGCCCAGGAGGTCTGTAGCGAAGGCTTTGCGGGTGGGCATGCGCGCGAGATTAGCACCCGGCGCAAGGTGTGCAAGCGATCCGGTTACAATCCCGTTCCGCCCCATGTCCAGGTCCCGGATTGCAAGCCTTCGCTGGACGGCAACTGAGGTATCGAATCGCAACTTGGCAAAACTTCGCTAAACTTCGCCAACCCCATTGCCGCGAGTCCGTCGATGATCATTTCCAACAACGCCGTTGTCACCATTTCGTTCAAGCTCTTCGATGCCTCCAATCAGATGCTCGAGGAATCACCGGAACCGGTTGTTTACCTTCACGGTACGCATTCGGGCATTTTTCCCAAGATCGAGGAGGCGTTGACGGGAAAGACCGTCGGCGAGGCCATCTCCGTCACGCTGGAACCGGTTGATGCCTTTGGCGAGTACGACGCCAAGATGATCCGTATCGAGCCAGTCGCGGACCTGCCGGACGACATCACGATCGGTGGTTACTTGATTGCCGAATTGGATGGTGCCGAGGTGGTTTGGCGCATAACGGGCATTGCCGACGGCAAGGCGGTGCTCGATGGCAATCACGAACTCGCCGGACAGCGCCTGCGTTTCGACTGCAATGTGCTCGACGTCCGGGCAGCAACGCCCGAGGAAATCGCTCACGGGCATGCGCACGGCGCGGATGGACACCACCACCACTGATGCATCCTTGTACTACAGAGAATCCTCGTATCAATTGAGAGAATTCCCACAATAATCGTCTTTCCTGCTTTCGCGGGAATGACGGCGAGGTTGTCACGATTTATGCAATGCTCAGAGGGCTACATTTCGGCGAGTTTTTTCAGCGCATAGAGGGCTTCCAGCGCTTCCCGTGGCGATAGCGCGTCGGGATCGAGCGCGATCAGGCGCTCCAGCACGTCGGCGACACGGGGATCCATCGTCGGTACGGCGTGCGCGCCGGATGCCGACGTCGCGCCAAACAGGTCGTCCTGCGCAGCGTTGCGCGCCGAGAATTGATCCAGCCGTCCGAGATACGCCTTCGCCTGCCGCACCGTCTCCGCCGGAACGCCCGCCAGCTTCGCCACCTGGAGGCCATAGCTGCGATTGGCCGGACCTTCCGCCACCGCATGCAGGAACACGATGCCGTCCTTGTGCTCGGCCGCATCGAAATGCACGTTTGAGCAGCCTTCCAGTTCCGCGGCCAGTGCGGTCAATTCAAAGTAGTGCGTTGCAAACAGGGACAGGCAGCGATTGCGCTCCGCCAGTCGGTGCGCGATCGCCCACGCGAGGGCAAGGCCGTCGAAAGTTGACGTGCCGCGGCCGATTTCGTCGATCAGCACCAGGCTCTTGGGGGTCGCGCGATTAAGGATGTACGCGGCCTCGGTCATCTCGACCATGAAAGTCGAGCGGCCGCCCGCCAGATCGTCGGACGCACCGATACGCGTGTAGATCGCGTCCAGCGGTCCCAACTCCGCAGAGTCCGCCGGCACGAAGATGCCGCAATACGCCAGCAGTGCGATGACCGCGACCTGGCGCATGTAGGTCGACTTGCCACCCATGTTGGGGCCGGTCACGATCAGCAGTCGGCGATCCTGCGCCAGCAACACGTCGTTGGGAATGAAGCTCTCGACCTGCTGCGCGACCACCGGATGCCGGCCGCCGCGAATAGCGATGCCGGGTGCGGCAACGAAAGTCGGCCGCACGAGACTCAGCGCGTCGGCGCGCTCCGCCAGGTTGGCCAGTACGTCGAGGGTTGCCAGCGCAGCGGCCGCCCGCTGCAACGGAGGAATAGCGGGCGCCAGCTCGTCGAGCACGCGCTCGAACAGCAGTTTTTCGCGGGCGAGCGCGCGCTCCTGCGCAGACAGCGCCTTGTCCTCGAATGTCTTGAGTTCCGGCGTGATGTAGCGCTCCGCATTCTTGAGCGTCTGGCGGCGGCGATAGTCGTCCGGAACCTTGTCGAGGTGCGAGTTGGTGACTTCAATGTAGAAGCCGTGCACGCGGTTGTATTCGACCTTGAGGTTGGCAATGCCCGTACGTTCGCGCTCCCGCGCCTCCAACGCCACGAGGAACTCGCCGCAATGCGCATCGATCGCCCGCAATTCGTCCAGATCAGGATCAAAGCCCGCGGCAATCACGCCACCTTCGCGCACCAGCGACGACGGCTCGGTCGCGATCGCGCGCTTGAGCAACGCTTCCCAATGCGCGTCAAGGCCCAAGTCCGCCATTGCAGCGCGGACGAGCGAAGTGTCGAGGGATTCCACCGTCGCGCGCAATTCCGGCAATCTCGCCAGTGTGTCACGCAGTCCGGCCAGGTCGCGGGGCCGCGCATTGCGCAGCGCGATGCGGCCGACGACACGCTCCACGTCGATGGTTTTCTTCAATGCGGACACGAGCGTGCGCGTTGCCTGCCCGTGGAGGCGCAGCACATCGGTTGCGTCGTGCCGCGCCGCAGCCTTGACCTGTGACCGGAGTGGTTGCGTGAGCCAGACGCGCAACAGGCGGCTGCCGGCCGCGGTCGCGCAGCCGTCGAGCAGCGAGAACAATGTGGGAGTGAGATCGCCCGACAAGGTGAACGTGATCTCGAGATTGCGGCGCGACGCGGGATCGAGGGCGAGGAATTCGCTGGCGGTTTCCACGGTCAATGCGCGGATATGTGCCAGCGCCGACATCTGTGTCGCGCCCGCGTAATCCAGCAACGCGCCAGCCGCACCGACCGCCAACGGGGACTCATCCACGCCGTAGGCCGCGAGATCGAAAGTGCCGAGCTGTTTCGCTAGCGCGCGCGCCGCGGCTGCGGCATCGAACTTCCATGGCGCGAGCGTGCGCACCGGCGGCGTGCCACCCCGCAAGCCAGGTGCATCAGTCTCGTCCGGCAGCAGGAGTTCAGCGGGTCCGATGCGCTCGAGCACGCCGGCTGCCTCGGCGGTGGGCACTTCTGTTAGCGTGAACGCGCCCGAGGCGAGGTTGAGCCACGCGATGCCGGTCCGCTTGGCGCCGGGAAGGACGGCTGCGAGCAGGCAGTCGCGCTTGGCGTCGAGCAGGTTGGCGTCGGTGAGCGTGCCCGGCGTGACGATACGCGCCACACGCCGCTCCACCGGGCCCTTGCTTGTCGCGGGATCGCCGACCTGCTCCACGATTACCACCGACTCGCCGCTTTTCATCAATTTGGCGAGATGCGGCTCCAGCGAGTGGTAGGGCACCCCCGCCATTGGAATGGGCGCGCCAGCCGATTGCCCGCGCGACGTGAGCGTGATGTCGAGCAGTCGCGAGGCGTGTTCGGCGTCGCCGTAGAACAACTCGTAGAAGTCGCCCATTCGGTAGAACACGAGCTTGTCCGGATGCTCCGCCTTGGCGCGCAGGTACTGCTGCATCATCGGCGTATGCGCGGAGAGTGGGGCGGTTGCGGAAGAGGACGCGAGGGCGTCGGGCGCGCGGGAGTTCACCAAGCGATTATAGCGGCGTGCGATATCGGGACTCATGGCTCGCGTGCCTCCGAAAGCCGGCGCGTCCGGTAATATCCGTGCTTTGACGATGCGGCTCTATTCCAATGGACCTCCGAATGAACGGCTATTTGCTCGCAGCCTTCGCAATTTTTCTGGTTGGCTGCGCGGGCGGCGCGAGCCTGGTCGCGATCGGCGACAGCGCCTGGCGCGTCTCAGGCATCGACTACGTTGACACCGATGCCCAACGGATCGCCTCTGATCAGGCGAAGGCCTTCTGCGCCAAGCGGGGGCAGATTCCCTATGTCATGAAGTCGCGGCTGACCAACGACATGCCAGCGCGCTACAACGCGTCCATTGAGTTTCAATGCATGGCCGGTGGGACGTCGCCGGCGGCACTCGCTGAAGCGCGGCTTCTTGGATACCAACGGGATTGCTACATCGCCGGATATCCATTGGGAACGCCGCAGAACATGAAATGCGCGTTAGAAGTCTCGGCCAAGGACAACCCCAAGCCCGGCACTTCCCGATAATTCCCTACATAGTCGTCGATGGCGTCGGGCATGCGGCGTTAGAATCCCTGATCCATCGATGTTCGTTCCAGCCACGTTCCCATTCCGCGATGCCCCCAAGCTTGCTCCGCCCAGGAAACCTGACGCTGCCCGAATTGAGGAGGATTGCCTCCGGGCGATCGCTGCTCGCAATTGATACCAATGCGCGGCCAGTGGTCGATGCTGCGGCGGCGACTGTGGCGCAGGTAATCGCCGAGGGTCGCACGGTCTACGGTGTCAACACCGGTTTTGGATTGCTGGCGCGCACGCGCATCGACAACGCGAGGTTGAGCGAATTGCAGCGCGCGCTGGTGCGCTCGCATTGCGCCGGGACGGGCACGCTGCTGGACGAAGATGTCGTTCGCCTCATCATTGCGCTCAAGGCCGCCTCGCTCGCGCAGGGCTATTCCGGCGTGCGCTGGGAGGTGATCGAGCTGCTGGTCAATATGGTGAATGCCGGCATCGTGCCGAACATTCCCGGGCAGGGCTCGGTGGGTGCGTCTGGGGACCTCGCGCCACTCGCGCATTTGGCTGCCGTGCTGATCGGCGAAGGCGAAGCGCGCCTTGGCGGCGGCACCGTGACAGGTGCGCAGGCGCTCGCTCGGGCCGGATTGCAGCCGATCAAACTCGCACCGAAAGAGGGCCTTGCGCTGCTGAACGGCACACAGGTGTCGACCGCGTTGGCGCTGGCTGGATTGTTCGCGGCTGAGCGGGCAATGGCCGCCGCATTTGTCGCGGGCGCGATGACGGTTGACGCGTGCCTCGCGAGCGATTCTCCGTTTGACGCGCGCATTCATGCGGTGCGCCGCCATCGCGGCCAGATCGACGCGGCGGCCATCTACCGGGACCTGCTGGCCGGCAGTGCCATCCGTGCGTCGCATGTCGACTGCAGCCGGGTGCAGGACCCCTACAGTCTGCGCTGCCAGCCACAGGTCATGGGCGCCTGCCTCGACCAGTTGCGACACGTGGCCGACGTGCTCCTCACGGAGGCCAACGCCGTTTCCGACAATCCGCTGGTATTTTCCGATGCCAACGAGATTCTCTCAGGCGGCAACTTTCACGCGGAACCCGTGGCGTTTGCCGCCGACAACCTTGCACTTGTGCTTGCCGAAACCGGAGCATTGTCGGAGCGGCGCATCGCGCTTCTGATGGATTCAAACCTTTCCGAGTTGCCGCCCTTCCTGGTCGAGGACGGAGGAGTGAACTCTGGCTTCATGATTGCGCATGTGACGGCGGCGGCCCTGACCTCGGAGAACAAGTCCATGGCGCATCCGGCTTCGGTCGATTCGATCCCCACGTCGGCCAACCAGGAGGACCATGTGAGCATGGCGACGTTCGCGGCGCGGCGGCTCATGCCGATGGCGGGCAACACATCGGCCATCGTTGCGATCGAATTGCTGGCAGCTGCACAGGGCATCGAGTTCCGCGCGCCGCTCAAGACGTCGCCGAAGCTGGCGAAAGCCTTCGCCATGGTTCGCGCAGACGCCGCGTTCTGGGATCGTGACCGGGCCTTTGCGCCAGACTTGGCCCTTATGCGCCGGCGCGTTGAAGACGGCGCTTTCCTGCCCTTCGTCGGCGCGTTGTTCGACGTGGGTTGATGGCACTGCTGACATCTCATCGACGCTGACTGCATCATGGCATCCCCGTCACAAGCCACCCCAAGCACCGAATTCATCCGCCGGCTGCCCAAGGCGGAATTGCACATTCATATCGAAGGCTCGCTCGAGCCTGAACTGGTGTTTGCGCTGGCGGCCAAACACAAGGTGGCGCTGCCGTATGTGTCGGTGGAGGCCTTGCGCAACGCCTACGATTTTCACAATCTCCAGTCCTTCCTCGATATCTACTACGCAGGCGCGGGCGTCTTGCGCGACGCGGATGACTTTTACGCGATGACCTATGCCTATCTCCAGCGTGCGCATGCCGATGGCGTGGTGCATGCCGAGATATTCTTCGATCCGCAGACACACACGCAGCGTGGCATTGGCTTTGCCACCGTAATGGCCGGTATAGCGCGTGCGCTCGTGCAGGGGGAGCGCGATTTCGGCATCACGACCCGCCTGATCCTGTGTTTCCTGCGCCACCTTTCCGCGGACGACGCGATGCACACGCTCCAGGAAGCATTGCCGCACCGGGCCGACATCCACGGCGTCGGTCTCGATTCGTCCGAGGTCGGGCATCCGCCGTCAAAATTTGCCGACGTCTTTCGCGTGGCGCGCGCGGCGGGCTTTCGTTCAGTGGCGCACGCCGGTGAAGAGGGTCCGCCCGCCTACATTTGGGAGGCGCTCGACCTGCTGCACGTCGAGCGTATCGATCACGGCGTGCGCTGCGAAAAGGACGACGCGCTGTGCCTACGCTTGGCGCGAGAGAACATGCCGCTCACCGTTTGTCCCCTGTCGAACGTCAAGCTCGGCGTGTACCCGAGCATGCAGCAGCACAACCTCAAGCGGCTCCTGGATCGTGGGTTGCGGGTAACGATCAATTCGGACGATCCCGCCTATTTTGGCGGATACGTTCTCGACAACTACCTGGCGGCACAACAAGCGCTGCAATTGAACTGCGAGGACATCCTGACCCTCGCGCGCAATTCCTTCGCGGCGTCGTTCTTGCCTGAGCGTGACAAGTTGGCCTGGATCGCGAAGATCGACGCGAGAGCACAGTCGCACTGACTGGAGGCCATTCATGCAACGTGACGACCCGAAATCACTTAGCGCGCCGCCGCAAGGCACCCGCAGAGCCGACCGCGTAATCCGCGCACCTCGCGGCACCGAGCGTACCGCCAAGAGCTGGCTCACGGAGGCGCCGCTGCGGATGCTGATGAACAACCTCGATCCGGACGTGGCGGAAAATCCGCAGGAACTGGTCGTCTACGGCGGCATCGGACGCGCTGCCCGCAATTGGGAGTGTTTCGATGCCATCGTCACCGCGCTGCGAGAACTGAACGACGACGAATCGCTGCTCATCCAGTCGGGCAAGCCGGTCGGCGTGTTCAAGACGCATGCCGATGCGCCGCGCGTGCTCATCGCCAATTCCAACCTCGTTCCCAAGTGGGCGACATGGGAGGTTTTCAACGAGCTCGACCGCAAGGGCCTCATGATGTTCGGCCAGATGACGGCGGGATCATGGATCTACATCGGTAGCCAGGGGATCGTGCAGGGAACGTACGAAACGTTTGCGGAAGCCGGGCGCCAGCATTTCGGCGGTGACCTCGCGGACAAGTGGATCCTGACCGCTGGCCTGGGGGGCATGGGTGGCGCGCAGCCGCTCGCGGCGACGATGGCGGGGGTGTCGATGCTGGCCATCGAATGCCAGCCATCGCGCATCGACATGCGCTTGCGCACGAAGTATCTCGACCGGCAAGCGAAGGACCTTGACGACGCGCTGGCGATCATCGCGGAGGCGTGCGCTGCGCGCAGGCCGGTCAGCGTCGGCCTGGTAGGCAACGCCGCGGAAATCCTGCCGGAACTTGTCAAGCGCAAGGTCAAGCCACACATGGTCACCGACCAGACGTCGGCGCACGACTTGATCCACGGCTATCTGCCGGCAGGCTGGACCATTGGGCATTGGCTCGCGGCGCAGCAGGACCCCGCGCAGCACTCTGGCCTGGTCGCCGCCGCCAAGCGTTCATGCAAAGTGCATGTCGAAGCGATGCTTGCCTTTCACGCGCAGGGCATTCCGACCTTCGACTACGGCAACAATATCCGCCAGGTCGCGCAGGACGAGGGCCTCGCCAACGCGTTCGACTTTCCGGGATTCGTGCCCGCGTATATCCGGCCGCTGTTCTGCGAGGGCAAGGGGCCTTTTCGCTGGGTCGCGTTGTCGGGCGACCCCGAGGACATCTACAAGACGGACAGCAAGGTCAGGGAACTCTTTCCCGACGATGCGCACCTGCACCGCTGGCTTGACATGGCGCGCGAGCGCATCGTGTTCCAAGGCTTGCCTGCGCGCATCTGCTGGTTGGGCCTGGGCGCGCGGCATCGCGCCGGACTCGCGTTCAACCAGATGGTGGCCAGTGGTGAATTGAAGGCGCCCATTGTGATCGGTCGCGACCATCTTGACACGGGCAGCGTCGCCAGTCCCAACCGCGAGACTGAATCGATGATGGATGGCTCGGATGCCGTCTCGGATTGGCCGCTGCTCAACGCCTTGCTCAACACGGCTGGCGGCGCGACGTGGGTGTCACTGCACCACGGCGGCGGCGTCGGCATGGGCTATTCGCAGCATTCGGGTGTGGTCATCGTCTGCGACGGGACCGATGCGGCGGCCAAGCGCATCGAGCGCGTACTATGGAATGATCCCGCAACGGGCGTGATGCGCCACGCCGACGCGGGTTACGCGAAGGCCCTGGAAGTTGCAAAAGCGAAGGGCCTCAAGCTGCCGATGTTGGGTGGCTGAGCTGGGTTCTCGCGTGTGCGGGAACGACGATGTAGTGCTGCGCGCGATCCGCGCAAAACGCTGTTTGACGCTATGCGCTATGCGCCGAGCTGCGAGGGCGACACGAGAATGCCGTCCTCGTCACTGTACAGCCAGTGGCCCGGGACAAAGGTCACGCCGCCGAAGTCGACGGGCACGTCGACCAGACCGTCGCCGTTCTTGGTGCTCTTGCGCGGATTGGTGCCCAGCGCCTTGATGCCGAAGTCCAGCGCATCGATGGCCACCGAATCGCGGATCGCGCCATGCACGACGACGCCTGCCCAGCCACTCTTCATGCCGAGAATGGCGATCATGTCGCCGATCAGCGCACATTGCAGCGATCCGCCGCCATCGATCACCAGCACTTCGCCTGACGACGGCTTGCCCAACAGTTCCTTCAGCAACACGTTGTCCTGGTACGACTTCACGGTGCGCACCGGACCCGCAAATCGGCGCCGTTGGCCGAAGCTGCGGAATTGCATTGCGCAAGACGCGGCGTCCGGATGGGCGTCGAAGAGGTCCGCAGTGGCAGGAAATAAGGTCGTCGTCATTCGCGAAGTTTCTCCCTAGAACACCCAGAGTCCGTCACGCGGAACCTCGAGCCAATGCTTCCCCGGCGTCAGGGGTTTGTCACCGTACGCGCGCAGCCGCGCTTCACCCAGCGCGAACAGATGCTCCCACTTGTCACCCAGGTACATGGAAGTAGTGAGTCCAACTTCGAGGCGATTGTCGCCGGGGCCGTCGGCGAGCCGAATGCGCTCCAGGCGGATCATCCCCGTCCCTTCCGCGCCCGCCTTGGCGCTCTGCCGCGCCGTGCCCCACAACTTGAAGCCTTCCCCTTCCAGCAATGCGGTGCCTTCGCGCACCTCCGTCACTCGACCTGCCAGCTTGTTGTTGCTGCCCATGAAGTCAGCGGTGAACAGGGACACGGGATCGCTGTACATCTGCTGTGGTGTGCCTTGCTGCTCGATGCGGCCGTTGTTGAGCAGCAGGATGCGGTCGGACATCGCCAGCGCTTCGCTCTGGTCGTGCGTGACGCAAAGCGCCGAAAGCTGCATGCGCACGATCAATTCGCGCAGCCACGCGCGCGCTTCCTCGCGCAGCTTGGCGTCCAGGTTCGACAGCGGCTCGTCGAGCAGGATCACGGGCGGGTTGTAGACCAGCGCACGCGCCAGCGCGACCCGCTGTTGCTGCCCGCCCGACAACTGGTGCGGAAAGCGATCGCCCAGGTGTCCCAGTGAAAGTTGCGCCAGTGCGGTCGTCACCCGCTCCTTGACCTCGCTGCCCGCGATGTTGCGCAGCTTGAGACCGTACGCAATGTTGTCGAACACGGTCTTGTGCGGCCACAGCGCATAAGACTGGAACACGAGGCCCAGGTTGCGGCCCTCTGCCGGCACGTCGGTGCGCGCGGCACCGTCGAAAACCACCTTGTCGCCGACGCGGATCGTTCCCTGATGCGGCGTTTCCAGACCGGCCACCGCACGCAGCAGCGTGGTCTTTCCGCTACCGGAGGGTCCGAGCAACGAGACCACTTCGCCGCGATTGAGCGTCAGCGAGACGCCCTTCAGTATCGGATTGTCGCCGTAGGTCAGATGCAGGTTGTCGACGGTGAGTTCAGCCATGGGACGATTCTTTCTATGTCTTTCGTTTGATGCCTAGTCGCGCAGCTTGACGCCAAAGCGCAGTGCAATGGCCAGTCCGATCCCGACCAATACTACGTTGACGAACGAAAGTGCTGCGACCACGTCAATCGCGCCGCCTTGCCACAGCGACACCAATTGCGCGCCGATCACCTCGGTTCCGGGTGCCAACAGGTAGACACCGGTCGAGTATTCGCGCTCGAAGATCATGAACACGAGCAGCCACGACGCGATCAGGCCGTGGCGTATCAGCGGCAGCGTGATCTGCCGCGAGACCTGGCCACGATTGGCTCCCACCGTGCGCGCCGCTTCCTCGAGCTCGGTCGACACCTGCATGAGCGAGGAGGAGATGAGCCGCATGCCGTAGGCCAGCCACACCACCGTATAGGCGAGCCACATGCTGAAGATCGTGGTGCGCAGCGGCTGCAGTGGCGGGAAAAACAGGAACACCCACAGGAAGGCGAGGCCCGCCAGCAGGCCGGGAATGGCGCGCGGCACCAGCACGAGATAGTCGACGAAGCGCGACCAGCCGTCGTTGCGGCGGTGAGTGGCGAAGCCGATCGCGCAGTAGCATGCAACGGCGATGGCGCCACCGACCGTGCCGATCAGGACGGTGTTCCAGATCGCGCGCACCAGGATGGGCTCGTCGAAGACGGACTGGAAGTGCTCGAGCGTCAAAACTTCCGCCAGCTTGGCGCCGTAGCCCCAGTTGGTCACGAAGGCGCGCAGTGCAATACCCGTCAGCGGCACGATCACGCCGACGAAAAGCCAGGTGGCGATCAACGCGGCGGCAACCCACTTCCATTGGCCGAGCGGCAGCTCGCGCATGCGTCCCGCCTTGCCCTTGATCGTCGCGTACTTGCGCGCGTTCTGCAGCAGAAAACGTTGCAGCAGCACGAGTGGAAACGTCACGGCCACGATGCAGATCGCCACCGCCGCCATCAAGTGATACGACGGAACGCCCAGCTTGTTGGTCAGTTTGTAAAGATAGGTCGACAACACCAGATGACCTTCGGGATCACCGAGCACCAGCGGCAAGCCGAACAACTCGAAGCCCAGGAAAAACACGAGGACCGCAGCAAACAGGAGCGCGGGCATGATCAGTGGCAGGCTGACGGTCGCCGCGACACGGAAGGGCGAGGCGCCCGCGACACGCGCGGCTTCCTCCACATCGGAACCAAGGCTCTTCAACGCGGCCGATGCGTACACGTAGACATTGGGTACATGCAGCAAGCCGGCTATGACGCCGATCGACGTCAGTGAATAGATGCCCCAGGGCGCGCCGCCGAAGAGCTCCGTGGCCCACACGGTATAGAAGCCGACCGGACCCGCGGCGACGACGAACCCGAACGCAAGCACCATCGGTGACACGAAGCTCGGCACGAGAATGAGCGGCTCGATCCAGCGCTTGGCCGGCAGATCGGTGCGCTCCATGACAAACGCGAGCAACGCGCCGAGCGGCAAGGCAATGATCACCATGCACGTGGCGATCACCACGGAGTTGAGGGATGCCTGCCAGAAGTCGGGGTCGGCGAAGATGAACTGGTAGGCGCCGATCCCGATTGTTTTCTTCGCATCGAAGAACGGCGCGGAAAGAAAACTCTGGTAGAGGATCAGCAACAATGGCGCCAATACTGCCGCCGCCGTCACCAGGATGGTAAGGCCGCGCGGAACGGAGGTGAATCCGGACGTGCGCGTCAGGGCCGTCATCGCCAATGGGTCTCGATCAGGACGCCAGGAGCAGGAAAGAAGGAGTCCGTCGCGAGCGGTACAACGTCGGCTGGAGTGTCCCTACTTGCCCGCCGCGCCGGCAGCAAGCGTGGCCTTCCACGCGCTCAGGAAGTCCAGCCGCTTCTTTTGATCGAGATAGGTGACGAGCTCCGCGCTGACTGGGATGGGCTTCACGTTATTGGGGCCCAATTGCTTGGTGAGCGATGCCGCGGTGTACTCCGCGTCGACGTCGTTGCGAATCGAGAACAGCTCGACGTCGCTGCCGATGAGCTTTTGCCCGCGTTGCGACAGGATGTAGTCGGTCCACAACTTGGCGGCGTTCGGGTTCTTGGCCTGCTTGCCGATGAACAACACGCGCGACAGCACCAGCGTGTAGTCCTTGGGCAGCACTACGCCCAGTGCTGGATCCTTTTTGGCACGGACCAGCGCGTAGGAACCCAGAACGTTATAGCCCAGCAGGTGCTCGCCCGAGGAGACCTTTTCCAGCATGTTGCCGGTACTGCCGTAGACGCGATAGCTGGATGCACCAAAGCCTTGCTCCAACTCCTTCATGCCGGGGAAGAACTTGGTGTCCTGCACCGCGAACATGAAGCCCACCCCACTCTTTTCAATGTCGTAGGTTGTGACCTTGCCCTTGAATTTGTCGGCCTTGGTCGTGATCAGCTTGGCAAACGCGGTGTGGTCCTGCGGAATTTCGTCGCCGGTCACCAGCCGCTTGTTGTAGATGAACACCGCGGGTTCGTACGTCGTGCCATAGGCCTGGTTCTTGTATACGGCCCACCCCGGCAGCTTGGACGCTTCGGGCGACAAATAGGCGAGCGCCTGGCCATCGTCGACCAGCTTCACCTGCAGGTCCATGGCCGAACTCCACATCACGTCCGCGGAGCCCTGGCCCGAGGCCGATTCCGCAATGAAGCGGTTGTACAACTCCGTGGAATTCAGGTCACTGTATTCGACCTTGATGTTGGGGTAGAGCGCGTTGAAGTCCTTGATCAGCGGCTGCGCGGCCTTGGTGTCGAGCGCGCTGTAGACGACGACCTTGCCTTCCTTGTTGGCTGCGGCAATGGTCTGGGCGTAGTCGGCCGGGTAGCCGGCCGGAACGGTTTGCGCCAGTGCAACGGTGGCAAACAACGCGAGCGCCAGGGACAGATAAGGACGGAACATGCGGGACTCCTCGTAGTAACCAAACAGTGGCGGACTAGTCATGGTGAACTGCGTGCCGCCTCGATGCCGCGATTATAGGCTCGGATACCGGGCTCTAGCATGCCCATCGTCGAGGAATGGGGGATGGAACGCCGTTCGACAAAGCGCTCGAGGCTGAACACTCCACATTGGGACCAAGGTCCAGTGGCAAAATACCGCGTTGTCTTCTATAAATCAGCGCCTAAGCGCACCTGAAACGACAATCATCCGCGCCCCTCGCGGTGTTTGGAATTCGTGGGCGTAATTTTGCTCCTGAAGAGGCGCGCGGTCTGCGTCAGCGCGAAGGTCGGCTACGTGACGGGCAGCGCACATCTGAGGAATTCACTTTCATCATCAATTCTCGAATATTCATCGAACTCGATCCGAGTGCGCGGCCGGGATTGCGCACGCATTCTCGTCGTCGTCGTCGAGATTGTCACCGAAGTTGGAACCTAGCGCGCGATGAACTTGGGCGCGGCCCAAGTCGAAATACGCGGCATAGGTCGGATAAGGGATGTGCAACGTCATTCGCACGACTCCGTCTTGCGGAAACTCGGGACGCGCAATGTCGACGCCGTCCTGCTCGATCGACTTGCACTTGTCTTCGAGCACATGCGCCAGTGCTCCGCATGGCAGCAGCTTCTCAGGCGCCGTCTCATTTGACGCCGGAGGCAAACGGCTTGAATCGGGCGCCTGGCACTCGCGGACCACTATGCGACGACGCTCCTCCATTGAAGCCGCACAAACTGTTCCCCAATCTTTGCGGTCTGCGCGAGCTTCGATGGGGTTGATCTGCGCCGCGACGTCCTTCCATGCCACCGCAGGTACCACTGCGATGATCGTGCTCAGCGGCTTTTTGAGGTCCTGATTGCGGCGGCCACGCGCTGCATCGGTGAGCGCCAGCGCATCGCCACGACAGACGTGGAAGCGCAGCGGAGTCGCGCTCGTCTGGTAGAACAATGCGCGATGGACCGGGAACGTCAATGCTATTCCTCCTTGCATTCCCGTCTCGATGCTGTAGCGAAACCGCCGCCAATACGCTTCACATGGCGCGTAGTTGACATCGGGCTGCGCGCGTCTGGGATAGGAGACATCGGCGAGCGTCTCGTAACGGCCGATGCGGCCGCAAAACACCTTGGCGACCGCGCGCGATCGCTGCTGCACATCTTCGCGTAGCTCATTGGCGTCGAAGGCGGCGAGGTCGGAGGCATCGATCTGCTGGCTGCAAAGCTGGTCGAGGTAGTTCACGAACTTTCCAGCGGGAATAGGCGACATGTCCTGATTGTCGCGATCTGCGATCAAGTCCTGCAGGTCCCGGCTGACGATGTAATAGTTGCCGTCGTACTCGAACTGATTCTTAAGGTGGCAAATCGCCGGCAATTGCGCCTCGGCGTCCGTGGTGCCGTGCGCGTACACGATCCTGCGATAGCCGCGCCGCAGCAGTGGCAGGATGCCCGCGTTCTCCGCGTTGCCGCCGTCCTGCAGGTGGATGTAGGGCGTCTGCGACTGCTTCACCGTCTGGGAGAGGTAGAAGGGCCATGTGAGGGCCCGCTCGATGGTGCGCTCGCGATCGGACACGTTGAAGTTCCGGACCTCGGAGTACCAGTCCACGTTAGCGAATTGCTGAACGGCGCCGCCAAGCAAGCGAAACGGCTGTTTGCTCACGCCGATTTCGTTGTCGTCGAAGAACGCGGCGGAAGCCAATACCGCATCGAAGATGGGGAGACCGTTCGGATTCGCGCCGAAGAAGTCGATTGGCGCGTCGGGATGGGCGCGGGCATACCCATACGTGCCGGACCCGAAGCCCGTAGGCGTGATCTCGAACTGCTGCCGGATTGGGTCGCGGGGCGCTGGTTTTGCCCAGGCGAGCGGGTCGATGGATCCGGGCGCCGTCGACAGGATGATCCAGTTCGGCCTGAACGTGTCGAACTTGTCCGCAAGCGTCGCGAGCGTCGTGAGCGTGCGTTCGCCGCGCCGCACGTGCAGCGTGTGCCACCAGATGGGGGTGTCGCCCGTGAGCGCGCTCTGCCAGTCCTCGGGCGAATAGCCGTATTCGCGCTCCAGCCCCACCCGGTAGGCGAACCGCGATGGCGAGCTGTTGACCGGCCAGCGGAAGATGGTGCGGGCGACGAATTGGTAGGGAACCGTCACCGCCGTCAACCCGGCGAGGGCCAGCAAGTTTCCGATGTCGTCGAGATGAAGCGCCTCGTCCTGGTCGCCCGCCACGTCGTTGGCAAGGCGCAACACATCCGCATGCATCCAAACCTGCTGCTGGTACCGATAACGAACATCGAACTCGTAAAACGGTTTGCCAAGTTCACCGCATCTATACTCCTTGATCGTGCTCAGATTTTCAAAGTACCGGCGGCCATCACTGAGCGCGTCGGGGATACACGAAGCGAACCATGCGTCGCGCATCCGCGTTACTTGCTCCGGCGTCGGCGGCGGCTCATTGCGATTGCTGTACAGATCCAGCATCCGGTTGAAGTAAAAGCTTGCGGCGTAGGTTCCACCCGACACCGACCCGATCGCGCCGACGCGGTCCCAAAGGCCCATCTGGTTGATGCCCGCGAGCACGCCGAGCGCGAACGGGGCGGACTTGTTGCCGCCGCCCTCGAGTGCGATAGCGATCTTGCCGGTGTCCGGCTTGCCGAGGGGATTGAAGTAAGTGTTGAGTCGCTCGAGCCGTTTAATGCAGCTCGCGTCTTTGTTGCATTCGGTCGTGCGAGCCTCCTCGTCCCACAGCTCGAGATACCGGTGCGGAAATGCTTCGGGCGTCCGGGACGCGATCAGATTGGAGTCGGCGAAAAACGGTGCAATGCAGTCGCCCGTGGTGTCGTCGACGCAAAGCGCTAGCGGATAGGTCGCTTTCGGCGATTGCACTGGAGCACTGGTGCAAGCGCACAGTATGACGAGCGATGTGGCAAGCGTCGCAGTCGTTTGGCCCATGTGCATCGCTTCCCCTCCGCGCGGCACGGCAGAGCACAGCATATTCGCACGGCTGTCTTAGGACAAGCCTGGCCGCGGCCGCGCAGCTTTCAGTGAGAATAAAATGAAAAGCATGGACCGCGTTCTGCGCAGGGGATCGATGATGGGTGGCGGAAATGACGGTCGCTTGAACGGAAACGCACGCCAGCGCACGAACTACGCCTACCGGGCTGACCCGACCCCGATCGTTTTGGTGCTTGACAGGGCTCGGTCATACTCGCATTATATAGACTGGTCTAGTTAGTCGGAATACGAAACTTGAGGTCGAGCCGCCCATGCCACGCGCCGCTGCTCTCGCAAATCTGTTACCTGCGGCCGATCCCCGCGACCGCATGATCGAAGCCACGATCACCCTGCTCCGACAGGCAGGCTACGCCGCCGCCGGCATCAACGAAATCGTCAAGGCAAGCGCGGCCCCCAAGGGCTCGGTCTATCACTACTTCCCCGAAGGCAAGAAGCAGATCGTCGGCGAAGCGCTGGCCATCTACTCCGGGCGCGTGGTGCCGCTGATAGACCGCACGCTGGGCAGCGCCCGCAAGCCGGACGAAAAGATACGGGCTCTGTTTCGGATGTTGGCCGAGCGCATCGAGCAGGCCGAATTTCGTGCCAGTTGCGCGGCCGGGACCGTCAGCCTGGATCTCGATGCCGATCTCGAAGCCGTGCGCGCGACCATCACCGACGCCTTTGCCGAATGGTCCGCGGTGATAGCTAGCCACTTCCCCATCCGCGACGCGCGCCGGCGCAAGTCGTTCGCGAGTCTGGTGCTGACGGTCATAGAAGGCGGCTACATCCGCGGCCGCGCCGAACATTCCAGCGCTCCGTTCCGCGAAGCGGGCACGTGGCTGGCCGAAATCGCCAAGCGCGAGCTCGCCGCACGGTGAACCAACAGTTCAGACGGCAAAGGAGACACGATGAATCATCCCGAACCATCCCTTCAATCCCTGGTCAGCGAAGCTGAATGGCAGCAGCGCGTCGATCTGGCGGCCGCCTACCGGCTGGTCGCGCAGCAGGGCTGGGACGACCTCATCTTCACCCACATCTCGGCGCGCGTGCCCGGCCCCGAGCACCACTTCCTGATCAACCCGTACGGACTGATGTTCGACGAGATCACCGCGTCGAACCTCGTCAAGGTCGATCTCGCCGGGCACAAGGTGATGGACAGCCCGCACGACATCAATCCGGCCGGCTTCGTGATCCACAGTGCGATCCACGCCGCGCGCAGGGATGCGCATTGCGTGATGCACCTGCACACGCGCAATGGCGTCGCAGTGTCCGCCCAACGCGAGGGCCTGCTGCCGATCTCGCAACAGTCAATCGGCATCCTGGAGCGGCTGTCCTATCATGACTACGAGGGTGTGGCGCTGAAGGACGACGAGAAGCCGCGGCTGGTGCGCGACCTCGGTACGCATCCGTACCTGATTTTGCGCAATCACGGCTTGCTCACCATCGGCGAGACTGTCGCTGACGCGTTCCTGCACATGTACTTCCTCGAGTCGGCCTGCGCGATCCAGTTGCTCGCGCAGGCGGGCGGCAGTGAGCTGATCCGCATACCTGAACCCATCGTCAAGGGCGGGAAGGCGCAGTTCGAGGCGGTGACGCGCAAATCGGGTGGGGCTTTTGCGTGGCCGGCGCTGTTGCGTCGGCTGGATCGGACTGATTCGTCGTTCAGAACCTGAAACACGCCGGCGCGCCCCGACTGGGTTAAGGCTTTGCTCGCGCAGCGGGCGTTACACGGTAGTTACAGGCCGGGGCGATGCACTCCGTACCCATCGCAACTACCTGATTATCTGGTCGGGGTGAGAGGATTCGAACCTCCGGCCTCTACGTCCCGAACGTAGCGCTCTACCAGGCTAAGCTACACCCCGAATTGTCATTTGATTGCCACTGCGTGCTGCCGTTTCGCGACGGGAAGGTCAGCAATGACCTTTCGCGAAAATCTTAGGCAACTTAGTTGTCCTTAGTTGAGATTACCCGCCGCGGAAACGCTGCAAATCAATACGTTCTTTGCGCCGCGAAGGTCGTCAATTCTAGCAGATTTTGCCGGTACGCAGAATCGGGCAGACCATCGAGACTCAAGGCCGCCAGCCGCACCTCCCGCTCGGCGCACTCCTTTGCGTAGGTCAGCGCGCCGGTGCGTTTCAGCGCCGCAACTACGGGCGCGAAATCGGTCAGGCCACCCCCCGCGATCGCGTGCCGGATGAGTGCCGCGTCGTCGGCGTTACCTGTACTCATGGCGCGAATCAGCGGCAGCGTCATCTTTCCCTCGGCCAGGTCATCTCCAAGGTTCTTGCCGATGGATTCTGCCGTCCCGGAATAGTCGAGAATGTCGTCGACCAACTGGAACGCAGTGCCCAGATGCATTCCGTAGTCTGCAAGCGCATTTTCGCGCTCGGCGCAAGCCTCTCCGAGCACCGCACCCAGGCGCGCGGAGGCCTCGAACAGCTTGGCGGTCTTGCGCTGGATCACTTCGATATACGCAACTTCATTCAAGTCCGTGTTACCCGCGTTCATAAGCTGCAATACTTCACCTTCGGCGATGACGTTGGTCGCCTCCGACAGGATCTGCAGCACGCGCATCCGTCCCTGGCCGACCATCATCTGGAAGGCACGCGAATACAGGAAGTCGCCCACGAGCACGGACGCCGCGTTGCCAAATTGGGCGTTGGCCGTGGCGTGGCCCCGGCGCAAGTCGGACTCGTCAACGACGTCGTCGTGGAGCAGCGTGGCGGTGTGAATCATCTCGATGACGGCAGCCAGTGCGTGGTGATCCTGCCCTTGGTACCCCGTGGCACCCGCCGTCAGGAGCAAGAGAGCGGGTCGCAACCGCTTGCCGCCCCCGGCAACGATGTATTCGGCCACCTGCCGTATGAGTACCACCTCGGACTTCAGCGACGCCCGCATCACGCGGTCTACCGCCGCCATGTCGGCGCCGATGGTTGGCTGGAGGAAATCGATAATCACGAATCGTGGGCCAAAACGGGCATTTTCGGCGCAATTTCGGTTGGAAACAGGCGTTTTTTACAGAAAATTCGGCATTTCCATGCTCCGACCGGAGCCACGGCACCGGTTTTGACAAGTACGGCACTTCAGCCTTATAATTCAAGGCTTTTCCGGGATCTTTGCCGGGAATTGCCTGGAGCGAATTCAAAGCAACGGGCAACGCAACAGCACGCACATAAATTCAAGGAAGCGGAGTCTCTCATGTACGCGGTCATAAAAACCGGCGGCAAGCAGTACAAGGTTGCCCCCGGCCAAAAACTCAAAGTAGAACAGATACCGGCGGATGTGGGCGCAAATGTGATTCTCGATCAAGTATTGATGGTCGGGGAGGGCGAAAGCGTCCGTCTGGGTCAGCCCACCGTCGCCGGTGCGACGGTGACGGCAACGGTCGTCGCGCACGGTCGTGGCGACAAGGTGAAGATTTTCAAGATGCGCCGTCGCAAGCATTACCAGAAGCACCAGGGGCATCGCCAGAACTACACCGAACTCAAGATCGAAGCTATAACAGGGTAACTGAGCAGGCTAACTCCGCAGCGTAAATGCGGGGTAACGAGGACACTCATGGCACATAAAAAAGCAGGTGGCAGTTCGCGCAACGGCCGCGACTCCCAGTCCAAGCGTCTGGGCGTCAAGGTCTACGGCGGTGAAGTCATTCGCGCCGGCGGCATCATCATTCGCCAACGTGGCACCACGATCCATCCCGGCGTGAACGTCGGCATCGGCAAGGACCACACGCTGTTCGCGCTGGTCGACGGCAACGTCAAGTTCAGCACCAAAGGCCCGAAGCAGCACAAGTTCGTGAATGTCGTTGCAGTGGCTGCACCGGAAACCGTCGCCGCGTAACGAACTTTTCAGGCTCAAGGCAAAACCCCGCAGAGCGCGCGCGCTGCGGGGTTTTTGTTTTGTCATTCGAAACGCTATCGCCGCTCGATGTACCACTGCATTACGAGCGCGAGCGCGGTGAACGTGGCCAACGGAAACAGCGCCGAGAACATCGGTGGCCACGCGTTGAGTACGCCTAGGTAGGAAAACAGCCGGCCGACCAGGAAGAATGTGAGTCCGAGCATTGTGCCGACGAAAAGGCGGAAGCCCATGCCGCCCTGGCGCCGCTGAAATTGCGCAAAGGGCAGCGCCAGCATCATCATCACCAGCACCGTCACGGGATAGAAGAGCTTGCCCCATAGCGCAATTTCGAAACGCGATGTTTTCTGGCTGCTGCCCAGCACCCGGATATTGTCGAACAGTGTCGTGATGGCCAGGCGCTCGGGCGCCACTTGATAGACCGTCAGGATCGACGGCTTCAGCACGGTCTCCCACATCCACACCGGCACGCTCGACACTTTGGCGCTGTCGCCGGCGAGCTCCGTCACCTTCACCTGTTCCAGCTTCCACTTTCCGTCGCCGGTATAGCTGCCCGATTCGGCACTGCGCACGGTATTGAGATTCAGGTTGCGGTCGAATTCATAAATTCGCACACCCACCAGCTTCATGTCGGCCAGCACGGTCCGGATATTCACGAAGGTCAGGTCCTGCTTGAACCAGAAGCCGGAGTCGAATTGTTGCGCAACCATGCCGACAGAGTCGCCGCGCGCGCCGGCGCGCAGATTCTGGGCGAGGCGTTCGGCGGGGGGCGCCACGAATTCTCCCGCGAGAAACGTGGCCAGCGCCAACGGGATTCCCACGCGGACGACGGCCCATCCCAGCTGCACCACCGAGGCGCCGGAAGCGCGCATCACGGTCCATTCGGAATTGGCGACCAGTTGGGCAATGGCGAACAGCGTCCCGATAAGGGCAGCCACCGGGAACAGTTCGTAGAGTCGCGACGGAATGTTCAGCGCGACGAAAAGTAGGGCGGCGGTCAATGTGTAGTTGCCCTTGCCCACGTCCTTCATTTCGTTGATGAGGTCGAAAAACGAGAACAACATCAGCAGCGCGGTGAATATGAGAAGCGTCGAGAACAGGACGTCGCGACTGACATAACTCCTGAGAGTGCGCATCGTCAGACTGCCGGGAGTTGCGACGCGGCGGGCGATACAGGCGGTCGCGGTGCGCGCGCAAACAGACCGGCAATCGACAACCGGTGCCGGAACAGCACATAGACCAGCAGGGCTGCGATGGTGTGTGGCAACAACAGGCCCACCCAGAAGCCGATCCGCCCCTGCGCAATCATGCTTTGCACGATGTTGAGGCAGTTGGTGTAGACCATGTACAGGAATGCCGCGGCCACCAGATTGAGCGAGCGGCCGATCCGCGGGTTCACGTGGGACATGGGTATGGCCAGGAACGTCAGGATGAGTGCGAGGATCGGCACCGACAGGCGCCAGAACAATTCTGCGCGTTCACCGTTGCCGTCCAGAAACACAAGCGCGCTTGTAGGCATCGCCTTGTTGCTCGTCGGAATCTCGCGCGCCTCCGCCGGCTCGATGCGGCGGCTCAGCTTGTCGAAAGCGACGACCTGGTACTCGGCCGTCCCGGGCTTGCCTTCATAGCGGCTGCCGTTCTCCAGCACCACGAAACGGTCGCCATTGGGCGCTTCCTCGAGGTGCCCCAGGCGCGCGACCGTCGTGGTGTCCTTGGCGTCATCCACCGAATGCAGGAACACGTTGCGGATGCGGCCGTCGATTGGATTGAAGCTCTCGACAAAGACGACCAAGCCCGCACGCTTGAATTCCTTGAAGAGGCCGGGTGCCAGGACTCCGATTTCGTCGCGCTGTTCCAGTTGCCGTTCGTATTCCAGCTTCTTTTGCTCCGCCCAAGGCGACAGGAACAAGGACAGCAGAACTATCGCCACCAGGAACGGAGCCGAGAACAGCATGATTGGCCGCAGACACGCGGTCAGGGATTGTCCTGAGGTGAACCAGACCACCATCTCACTGTCCCGGTACCAGCGCGACAACGTGAGCAATACGGTCAGGAACAGCGCCACGGAGAGCAGGAGGTTCAAATAGAACATCGCGTTGAAGCCGATCAACGCCAGCACCCCGTCCGCGGCGATGGCGCCGCCCGCGGCACGTGCCAGGATGCGAATGACGGATTGCGTGAAAAGAATGGCCAGAAGGACGACGAAAAGACCGATTGTCGTGGCGGTCAGTTCCCGTACGAGGCTTTTCCGGAAAATCATGACATAAGGAAAAGTTTTGACTTTTTAGGGCGAATTTGCCGATAATGGCCGGCAGGACGCTAAACGGCAACAAAATGCCGGAAAAGCAGATGAGGGATCGCGATGGAATTTACCATAAAAAGCGGAAGTCCCGAGAAGCAGCGCAGTGCCTGCGTTGTCGTCGGCGTGTTCGACAATCGCAAGCTTTCCCTGTCCGCGGAGCTGATCGACCGCGCCAGTAATGGCTACGTGAGCGAAATCATCCGCCGCGGCGACATGGAGGGCAAGCTGGGCGCCACACTCCTCCTGCACAACGTGCGCGGCACGCTCGCCGACCGCGTTCTCCTGGTCGGCCTGGGCAAGGAGCGCGACTTTCGCGACCGCGAATTTCGGTCCGCGATCCGCTCGGCGGTCAAGCTGTTGAACGAAACCGGGTCCTACGAAGCGGTGGTCTACCTCACCGAGGAAAAGGTCAAACGGCGCGAAGTGGCCTGGCGAGTGGAGCACGCCGTGGTGGTGGCCATGGAATCGGTCTACCGTTTCGAGCAGATGAAAAGCCAGCCCACCGAGGTGCGGCGGCCCTTGCGCAAACTCACCCTTTCCGTGCCGCAACGCTCGGACCTCACCAACGGCGAATCCGCCGCCGCGCGCGGATTGGCTATCGCCCATGGCATGGACATGGCCCGCGACCTGGGCAACATGCCGGGCAACCTCTGCACGCCGACGTACCTGGCGGAGCAGGCCACGCAGCTCGGTGTCGAATTCCCGGGCATCAAGGTCACTATCCTCGAGCGCAAGGAATGCGAGGAACTCGGCATGGGGTCCTTTCTTTCCGTGACGAACGGAAGCGACCAGCCGCCGCGCTTCATTGTCCTCGAATACATGCAGTCGAAGAAGGCCAACGCCAAGCCTCGTGTGCTCGTGGGCAAGGGCATCACCTTCGATATGGGCGGGATCTCGATCAAGTCCGCCGCCGCCATGGACGAGATGAAATTCGACATGTGCGGTGCGGCGTCCGTTTTGGGGACGTTTCGCACCCTTGCCGAGTTGAAGGCGCCGGTCAACCTGGTGGGCCTCATCGCGGCATGCGAGAACATGATTTCCGGCCGTGCGACAAAGCCCGGCGACGTCGTGACCAGCATGTCCGGCCAGACGATCGAAGTGCTCAATACGGATGCCGAGGGCCGCCTGATCCTGGCCGATGCGTTGACCTACGCCGAGCGCTATGAGCCGGAAGCCGTTGTGGACATAGCCACGCTGACGGGCGCCATGGTGGTCGCGCTCGGCCATGTCGCGAGCGGGCTGTTCAGCAACAACGAGACCCTGGCCCGCGCACTACTGGCAGCGGGTGACGATGCCTATGACCGCGCCTGGCAATTCCCGATGTGGGAGGAGTACCAGGAAGGTCTCGCCAGCAATTTCGCGGACTTTGCCAATATCGGTGCGCGCGGCGGCGGCAGCATCGTGGCCGCCTGCTTCCTGTCGCGCTTCACCAAGAAATACGATTGGGCGCATCTCGATATCGCCGGCACTGCGTGGCGCGACGGCAAGGACAAGGGCGCCACCGGACGACCGGTCGCATTGCTTGCAACCTGGCTGCTGGCGCAGGAAACTCCACCGGCCTAGAAGCCAAATGAGAGTGAAGTGTGGGGGATCGGGGCGCAACGCGGGTGACGACGACGCGTGGTACAAGATAGATGTGCGGTTCCCGGTCATCGCGCGGCGAAGGATCCACCCATGACCACGATCGATTTTTATACGCATGTCCCTGACCGCATCGATGTCGCGGCGCGGATCATTGCCAAGGCGCATGCGGCGCACGGCAGCGTACGGGTCCTGACACCGGACGACGCGACGTCGGACGCGCTCGACCGGCGCCTGTGGATGTTGCCGCCCACGAGTTTCATCCCCCACTGCAAGATGGACAGCCCGTTGGCCGCGGAAACGCCCGTATGGATCGGCCATTCGCTGGAGCACACGGGCCCTGCGACGGTGCTAGTGAACCTGCATCGCGACCCGCCACCGTACTTCAGCCGGTTCGAGCGCTTGGCGGAAATTGTCGGCCTCGATGACGAAGATGCCGTCGCGGGGCGCGAACGCTGGAAATTCTACAAGGCGCGAGGTTACGAATTGCGCCAGCACAATCTCTCGTCAAAGGATTGACCCGTGCCGACGGCGCGTGAACTGCTCGAGCAGGCCGATGCGCTGATGCGCCGCAATCGCGCGAGTGCCGACGACGACATTCCGGTGCTCACCGATGCCGTACCCTCGGCGCAGGAAGCACAATCGCGCTTTGCGCCCCGCGTGGATCCCGGAGCGTCCCCCGCGCGGGTACCTGAGGCGACTCCCGGCATCGATGTGCATGACGAGGTGCCGCTGCTGACCGACGCGGTGGAGGAAATCGAGGCCGCCGCATTGATTCCGGCAGTCGACGAGGGCGAACCTTCCGATTGGCTCGAGTTGAGGGAAGGTGAGCCTTCCGTGATCGGCGACGCGCCGGACTCCATCGCCATCGTGCCCCCCGTGGATCTCGATCGGCCGGAGCCGACGCCGGACTTCGATGAATTCGACGGCCTCGACGAAGAACTTGCGGCAGCCATTGCCGCCGCACAGCGCGAGGAGGAGACGCTGCTACCAACGCGGGTGGCCAAGGTGCCGGAAGCCCCAACGATGCCGGTCACCGAAGCTCGCGCTATTGTGCCCGCTGTGGTATCCGATGGCGCGGCCGCGCTGCTGCACGACGCCGCAATTGCGGCGCCAGCGAGTCCTACGTTCACACTGCCGGTGCCATCCGAGCCGACTGCGGTACCCGTTACTCCTATGTCCACACTGCCGGTGCCGTCCGAGCCGACTGCGGTACCCGTGACCCCCGTGTTCACGTTGCCCGAGGAGCCCGAGAGTTTCGCGCCACCCGCCCCCCCCGTGGCGGTGGACGATTCCGCTCACTGGAAGGCCATGGCCGAGGAAGTCCGCATGCAGGTGTTGCAGCGTATCGACCTCTTCACGGACACCGGCCTTCGGACGCAATTGGGTGAGCGGCTGCAGCCGATCGTCGACCGCGCAAGCGCGGACCTGGTCGCGACCATCAATTTGCACGTCGGGGAACTCTTGCGTGCCTATGTGGCGGAAGCCATTGAACGCGAGATCGAAAGCTGGCGCAAGAATCATTGAAGGTACTGACCCTGGTCATGTCACTATTTGCGCAATTCCTGGCCCGACACGTTCGTGCTAGACTCGATTCATGAGTTCGTCGGCCCTCTCAATGAACACCGCCTTGCTTTCGCGCAAGGCGCGGCCATGCGCGTACGCGTACGTATTCTATTTTTGGGCGAGCACCCAAGGGGACCGTACGCGACCGTAGACTTCCAGTAATTCTCAAGGATTCCACGATTCGGGCGGCCCCAAAAGGGTCGCCCGAATTTTTTGTGCCGAGCTCTTTCATGCCGCAATCAACAGGAGAACGAACCATGGTCATCGCCAAGCCCTACAAGCTGGTGGCGCGAGACTGGCACAAGGAGAACTCAGTGGTTCATGTGCGAGACGTTGCCGTAGGTGGCGCGGCGGTGCAGATGATCGCCGGTCCGTGTTCCGTGGAGACCGAAGCGCAGATGACCGCCGCCGCCGCCGCCGTTGCCTCAGGCGGCGCACGCATGATGCGTGGTGGCGCCTTCAAGCCGCGCACCAGCCCCTATGCGTTCCAGGGCAGGGGTGTGGACGGGCTCAAGCTCCTCAAGGATGCCGCGGCCCGGCACAACCTTCCGGTCGTCACCGAACTCATGGACGTGCGGATGCTCGACACCTTCCTGGCCGAAAGAGTCGACGTCATTCAGATCGGCACCCGCAACATGCAGAACTTCGACCTCTTGAAGGAAGTCGGACGCGTCGATGTGCCGGTCATCCTGAAGCGTGGCATGAGCGCCACGATCAGCGAATGGCTGATGGCGGCCGAATACATTGCCGCTGGAGGCAATCACAGGATCATCCTCTGCGAACGCGGTATCCGGACATTCGAGACCGCCTATCGCAACGTGCTGGACGTAACGGCGATTGCGGTGTTGAAGCGCGAAACCCATCTGCCGGTCATCGCCGATCCTTCGCACGCGGGCGGCAAGGCCTGGATGGTGTCGGCCCTATCCTGCGCAGCGATTGCCGCGGGCGCCGATGGACTCCTGGTCGAGGTGCATCCAAACCCTCCTGAGGCCTGGTGCGATGCCGATCAGGCGCTCACACCCGATGAGTTCTGCACGCTGATGGACAAGCTGGACGGCGTTGCGCAGGCTGTTGGCCGCTCGCTCGACCGTGGGCGTGCGCAAGCCACCCAGATGGAAGCGCGTCCGAGTGAGGCCGAGTTGATTGTCTCCTGACCGATGGAGCCGCCGGGTCGGCGTGGAACGGCGGAACGGATTGCGTGCGCGGCTGTCGGAAGGTTGTCGGCGCCGATAGCTGTCGCCGCCAGTCCTTGCTAGATTGATCCCATGTTCGAAATCACAGGTGTCATTCACCGCTACGGCCCGGTGACCGCAGTGGAAATTCCGGAATGGCACGCCGCCGCCGGCGAGGCATGGCTGCTCGCCGGACCGTCGGGCAGTGGCAAATCAACCGTGCTGCACATTCTCGCGGGGCTAACCACGCCCACGATCGGCACCGTTCGCGTCGGCGGCACCGATGTCATGGCGCTGGCTCCAGGCGCCCGTGACCGCTGGCGCGGGCGGACTGTGGGACTGGTACCGCAGCGCCTGCACCTGGTCGGGGCGCTCAATGTTCGCGACAACCTGCGCCTTGCGCCGACCATGGCGGGACTACCGGTGGACGAGATGCGCATCACGACTTTGATGGAAGCGGTGGGTGTTATTGATGTCTCCCGGCGCTTTCCTTCGCAGCTTTCGCAGGGACAGGCGCAACGCGTCGCGATTGCGCGCGCTGTAGTCAACCGTCCCGCCTTGTTGCTGGCCGACGAACCGACCGCCAACCTGGACGACGCGCACGCCGCGCAGGCGCTGGAATTGCTGCGGGGACAGGCCATCGAAGCCGGCGCGACGCTTGTCGTTGCGTCCCACGATGCACGCGTGCGCTCGTTGTTGCCGCATTCGTTCACGTTGCCCGTCCTGGATGTCGCGGCGGCATGACATTTCCCCACCCTTCGAAATCTCTGCCGAAGATTTTCCTTTGAGAATTGTCTCTTGAGCATCTTCCATCTGGCACTGGCTTATGCCCGCCGCCGTTCGCTGGCGACGTTGCTGGTGGTCGTCCTGCTCGCCATCGGTGTCGCCACGGTGGCGTTGACACTGCTCATCTCCCGCGAACTCGAGGCGCACCTCACGCGCGATGCCGAGGGCATCGACCTGGTCGTCGGGGCCAAAGGCAGTCCACTGCAGATCGTGCTGGCGGGCGTGTATCACGTCGATGTGCCACCGGGGAACATCCCGCTGGCAGCTGTCCAGTTCCTGCGCAAGAATCCGATGATTGCGCAGGTGATTCCGTTGTCGCTGGGCGACAGTTTCCGTGGTTTCCGAATCGTGGGCACGGAACCGGAATTCGTCGCGCAATATGGGGGCTCGCTGGCCCATGGCGAACTGTGGAGCCTGCCCCTCGACGCGGTCCTTGGCAGCGATGTCGCGCGCGCATCGCAGCTTCGCGTAGGCGACCGGTTTGTCGGCTCCCATGGGTTCGCCGAGGGCGGCGGTGCCCATGCGGATGCGCGCTACACCGTAACGGGCGTGCTGGCGCCCACCGGCGCGGTCATCGATCGACTTGTGCTGACATCCCTTGCGAGCGTATGGGCGGTGCACGAACGTCACCATGATGACGACGACGATGGCGATCACGCCAGGGGAACGGCCGCCGCAAAGGAATCCGGTTCCTCGGGTGACAAGGTGGCGCCAGCCGCGACGCCCTCCACGGCAATGCCGGGCCCGACGCGCGAGGTCACGCTTGCCCTGGTCAAGTACCGCACGCCGCTCGCCGCCGCAAGCCTGCCGCGTACGATCAACAAGGAGACCGAACTCGTCGCTGCGTCGCCGGCATTCGAAACGGCGCGCCTGCTCACCGTGTTCAGTGCCGGCGTGGACATGATCCGCGCGTTTGCCTGGATCCTGGTCGCGGCATCGACGCTGATGCTTTTCGTCGCACTCGCGCAGGCGCTGGACGAGCGACGCTACGACCTTGCGATCATGCGTGCGCTAGGCGCGTCGCGCGTCCAGGTGGCCACCGTGCTGTTGACCGAAAGTCTGGTGCTGGCCGCCATCGGGGCGGTACTGGGCCTCGTCATTGCGCATCTGGCGGCGGCCGCCATCGGTTGGTGGCTGCCGCAGGCGGCGCCGCTGGCGGCAGCGGCGCGCCACTTCGTGCCGGAGGAGTGGGCCATCGTCGCACTCGCGCTGGCGGCGGGTATAATCGCCGCACTGTGGCCGGCCTGGCGTGCGTATCGCCTCGATGTCGCCGCCACGCTTGCGGAGGGCTAGCCCCCATGCAACGCGATTGGAGTTTTCCCCGCGCTACCGCGCTCGCCTTGATGGCGGTGTGGGTGAGCCTGCCGGCCATCGCTCTCAACACTACGATTCCCCCTTCCGGATTGCCGAGCGCTGCGGAATACGCATCCGGCCTTCTGCCCGAGCGTGCGGGTGTGGTGTCCTGGAAGACGTTGGCGAATGTGGAGCCACTGAAAAAAGACGGCAAGATGGTTCCGGGCTTTTCCAGGGAGATCCTGGGGCTCGACCGCGCGGACGTGAAAGTCCAGGGCTACATGATTCCGCTCGACATCGGCGACAAGCAAAAGCGCTTCCTGATCTCCGCGGTTCCGCCCCATTGCCAGTTCTGCTTGCCGGCAGGTCCCGATGAAATCGTCGAGGTCGAGGCCAAGTCGCCGGTTGCCTACACGTTCGACCCGATCATCGTTGGCGGTAAATTCTCGGTGGTGAAGGACGACGCATCGGGCATCCTGTACCGGATCACTGGCGCCAAGCGCGTGGACGAGGTCACGGTACCGCGCTGATTCTCGGGCAGCGACTCCATGGGCGGCGAAGTCACGCTGCCTTCCCGTATAATTAAAGGCTTTTGCACGCTCTCGTGCGGACTGCGCGCGCCATCGCCATGGAACTTGCCAAAAGCTTCGAACCCCACGCCATCGAGGCCAAGTGGTATCCGCTGTGGGAATCCCGCGGCTACTTCAAGCCGACGATGAATGCCGGTGCGCCGGCGTTTTGCATTCCGTTGCCGCCGCCCAACGTCACGGGTTCGCTGCACATGGGGCACGCGTTCCAGCAAACGCTGATGGACCTCATGATCCGCTACCATCGGATGCGTGGCGACAACACGCTGTGGCAGGTGGGCACCGACCATGCCGGCATCGGCACGCAGGTAGTGGTCGAACAGCAGCTGAAGGCGCAAGGCAAATCGCGCCACGATCTCGGTCGCGAGAAATTCGTCGAACGCGTGTGGGCGTGGAAGGAAGAGTCCGGCTCCACGATCACGCGCCAGATGCGCCGGATGGGCGCCTCCGCCGATTGGTCGCGGGAACGCTTCACGATGGACGAGGCCCTGTCCGCGGCGGTCCTGAAGACATTCATCCGCCTGTACGACGACGGCCTCATCTATCGTGGCAAGCGCCTCGTGCACTGGGACCCCAAGCTCGGCACCGCGGTGTCCGACCTCGAAGTGGAAAACGAGGAAGTGCAGGGCAAGATCTGGGAGATTCGCTATCCGTTGGCAGGTGTGGCAACTGCGTTGGCCAATGACCAGTCCGAATCACTGGTCGTGGCGACCACGCGCCCGGAGACGATGCTGGGCGACGTAGCCGTTGCCGTCAATCCGAGTGACGAACGCTACAGGCGCTTCGTGGGCAAGCAGATCACGCTGCCGCTCACGGGGCGCACCATTCCAATCATTGCCGATGACTATGTCGACCGTGAATTCGGCACCGGCTGCGTCAAGATCACGCCCGCGCACGACTTCAACGACTGGCAGGTCGGACAGCGGCACCAGCTCACGCCGATCACCATTTTCACGCTCGAAGCCAAGGTCAACGAGAATGCGCCGGAAAAGTATCGAGGGCTCGATCGTTACGCGGCGCGCAAGGCGGTGCTTGCGGATTTGACGGCGGCCGGATTGCTGGTGTCGGAAAAGCCGCACAAGATGGTGGTGCCACGTTGCGGGCGCAGCGGCGAAGTGGTCGAGCCCATGTTGACCGATCAATGGTTCGTGGCGATGACCACGCCGGCACCTGCCACGCATCCCTATTTCCCCGGCAGGACCATCCAGCAACTCTGCCTGGCTGCGGTGGGTGACGGCATGGCCCCACCCGGCGGCGGTCTGGCCGAACACGTGCGCTTCATCCCGGGTGAATGGCTGTCGACGTATCACCACTGGATCGACAACATCCAGGACTGGTGCATCTCGCGACAACTGTGGTGGGGCCATCGCATTCCCGCGTGGTATGACGACGCCGGCAACATCTACGTTGCCGCAAGCGAAGCCCAGGCGCGTGCGCAGGCGCGGGCGAAACTCGGCCGCGACCCGGCGGCGTTTCGCCAGGACGAGGATGTGCTGGACACGTGGTTCTCGTCCGCGCTGTGGTCCCACTCCACGCTGGGATGGCCCGAGGACACACCGGAATTGCGCGCGTTCCTGCCGGCGTCGGTACTGGTGACCGGCTTCGACATCATTTTCTTCTGGGTCGCGCGGATGATCATGA